>JAITQV010000609.1 GCA_031288765.1 Planctomycetaceae bacterium | reverse complement strand
AAAAAAACATAAGCCCCGCACGGGGCGAGATTATCAATCAACACAACCATAATCTCGCCCTTGCAGGGCTTTGGGGTGTTGGGGGCTTTGATCCGGCGGTTGCGCTTCGCTCCACCGCCAGTTATGCACATCTCGTCCCTTGCGGGACTTTGAGGTAACCTTTCGCCGAAGGGCTTTCACCCACCGCCGCCTACCTCTTGTTAATCGTCAAATAGGCGAATGGACGCCCATTTGACTTTTTTGGATGCCCATTTGACTTTTTTGGACGCCCATTTGACTCTTTTGGATGCCCATTTGACTTTTTTGGACGCCCATTTGACTTTTTTGGACGCCCTTTTGACTCAACGGGCCGTAGTCATTAAAAAATAGGAAATAAGGTAATAAGGTTGTTTTTTGTGGGAAATTTTGGCTACTAAGGTTGTTTTGTTCGGAAATCAGGTTGAAAATAAGGTGTGTTTTAACTATTTGGGACGCACTTTGGGCTCATTGTCTTAAGACGACAGGTCATTGGTAATATTTATTCAGTCGTTTGTAGAGCCATTGTGTAAAACAAACCTGATTTTCAACCTGATTTCCGAACTAAACAACCTTATAGTTAATAGTTAACAGTGAATAGTTAATAGTGTCGCAAGCGAAATTCCCACCGCAACGGCAATGATTCCGCTTGCGTTCCCCGCTATTAACTATAAACTATTAACTATAAACTATGTATCTATTCAGTCCTTTGTTAAATAATGACGCAAGAAAACTTCGTTTTTTCCAAAGCCCGCAGAGCGAGATGTGCATAACCGGCGGTAAAGCGAAGCCCAACCGCCGGATCGGAATTTCCCAACCCAATACAAAAACAAAAGCTAGGCAACCTTATAGTTAATAGTTAACAGTGAATAGTTAATAGTTCACAAGCGGAATTATTGCGTTGCGATAGGAAATCCGTATCCGACACTATTCACTATTAACTCTAAACTATAAACTATCAGTTAAATTATTTATGGATTTACAGCGAATCGACAGTCTTTGCGATGAATTTGAAGCCGGATTGCGGAACGGGGAATCCGTGCAAATCGAAGATTTTCTGAATCGGGCGGACACGGAACACCAAACAAAGTTGTTGTCGGAATTGCTCGAAATCGAAATCGAATTGGCGGCGGAAAAAAACGATAACAACAGTTTTTTACCGAAACTTCAAGATTCATTCAATAAACGTTTTCCCGAACACTCCGAACTTGTTAATTCCATTATTCGCCGTATTGCCCGTCTCCGGCAGATCGGCGATTATGAAATTCTCGAAGAACTCGGTCACGGCGGAATGGGTATCGTCTATAAAGCACGCCAGAAACTTTTGAACCAAACGGTTGCGATTAAAGTTTTGTCGCAAACACTTCTCCATGATCCTCAGGCGGTTGGGCGGTTTCGGCGTGAAATGCAACTTATCGGCGGTTTGAATCACCCCAATATCGTCCGCGCTCTCAACGCCGGAGAAAATGACGGTGTTCATTATCTTGTTATGGAATTTATTGACGGCGTTACGCTCCAACGTCTCGGCGATAACCTCCAAAAAAACAATGAATTTGCCGATGAATCCGCCGCCCAATCCCCCGACAAATCCGGCAGCGGAAAAGAAAGTGAAAATAAAAGAGAAAAAGAAAACAAAAACCGCAATAATGATTTCTCCGGTGATGACGGTGTTGACGGTGTTGATACTGCAACACCTGTTTATCCGATTCGGAAATCTTCGGCTGGTTTTGCGTCCAAAATTTATTCTGCAACGGCAACAGTTCAGTCGGCGGCAACGAAACCGGTATTTCCGGTTGGTGCGGCGTGCGAAGCGGTTCGGCAGGCGGCTCTCGGTTTGCAGCACGCCCACGAATTTAACCTTGTCCACCGTGATATTAAACCGGCAAACCTGATGATTGACCGAAACGGAACCGTTAAAATTCTTGATTTGGGACTCGGCAAATTTTTGGCGGAACAACGATCCGCCGATTACAACACATCGCTGACTATTGCCGGAACAACTATCGGAACGGTTGATTATATTTCACCGGAACAATGCGAAAATGCCGGCGAAGTCGATATTCGTGCGGATTTGTACAGTCTCGGCTGTACGCTTTATTTTCTTTTAACCGGCAAACCGCCTTATACCGGTTCCCGTTACGGCACAACACGGAAAAAACTCATGGCTCATATCATCGGCGAAGTTCCGGTTTTGCGGAAAACGGTTACGGACATTCCCGAAGAACTTGATGCGGTGTTGCAAAAAGTTCTCGCCAAAGACCCCGAAGAACGTTTCCAAACACCGCTCGAATTTGCCGATGCGTTGCAGCCTTTTACTTCGTTTGAGGCATTGCTGAACCTAATCGACAGCGAACTTCCCGGCGGTGTTCACCATACGCCCGGCTCCACCGGTAAAATTCGCGGAACTTCGGACACGCTTCAAACCAAAACGGCTGCGAAAAAGAATCTCCTCTATCGCCGGCTGTTTTACGGCGCACTCTTGACAACCGCATCAATTGTTTTAGTAACAGCCGCCGTCATTGCGAACAGCTTGTTCCGGCTGTATTTTTTCCCAAATCTTTTTCAGACAGCATCCTCTCCGACAGTATCTTCTCCAGCGGTATCCTCTCCGACAGCATCCTCTCCGGCGGTATCTTCTCAAGAAAACCGGCAAACTCATTCCGTTCCTGTTGCACAAAATACAACACCGTTACAAGAACAGCGGGCGTTAATTCAAACTGATTTGGCGCAGCTTCCGGGTTTGAACGGTTCGTGGTGGTTTGAGGAAATACCTTGGTATTTACCGTTTGTCCGGGAATTATTGCTCGAAAAAATCGGCAAGACGGATGATCTTAAAAAGATACTCGGCGACGATTTGGAAAAATATTATGATCCCAATATTCCGGCGGTACACGGCTGGCTCTGGAATCTTGTTCAGCAATTTTACGGCGACCTGACTCCGCCCGAACAGGAACTCGTTCAACAACTCAAAGAATTACACAATTCCAATACGGAAACCGGTTCAAAAGAAATCTATCAGCAATTATTGGATACCTTTGTATCAAAAACAAATTTATCAAAAACAAATTCACCGGACACAAGTTTACCGAACGCAAGTTTACCGAACACAAATTCACCGGACTTAAATTCACCGGACGCGAAAGGAAATTCGGAAAATCAATTGCGGCGCGGTACGGAATTACACACACGGGCATTGCTGGAACACAAACTCGCCGACCTTTCTCATGATCGGGAACGCGCTGTTGTTGCGGCAAAATATTACGAAGACGCTGTGGAACAATATCATGCGGAATTTGACAACGGATTGATTGCGTCGCGGCGTTTGGAATTTCTATGTTTGTCCGATTCCGCACGCCTGGAATATTTGGCAACCGGCAATTTTGCCAAAGCCGTTCAAAAATTTGAAGCGGTTTCGCAGCAGCGTAAAACCAATGAACGTTTTAGTTCTTTATTCCTTGCGGAATTGCGTACCGCTCACGGGACTTTTTGTACGGAAGCCGGTTTATATGATGACACGTTGTTTGTTCGCGGGCGTGATGTTTTGCTTCGCGATAAAGAACGCAACCGGATACATCCGCTGGCGGCTTATCTGGCGGAACAATATGCGTGGAGTTTGCTGGATCAATGGAAAGTAATCGAAGCGGAAAAGCAATTCGGGGAAGCCCTTCTTATTCGTGCGGCAAATTACCGTGAATCGAAAAATTCTCAGGCGTACATTCATTTCCTGCACGATCAGCACGGACGCGCCATGACATTCCGGTATCTCGGCAATACGGAACGCGCCGTTGAAGAATACCGCAGGACATTGGCGTTGATTGATGAAGAACTTCAAAAGAATCAGGAAATTCTGAAACATCCTCATTCGTCTCCGCTGTTATCGGGAGTGCGGCAATTCGAGAGAAGGCTTCGCGAACGGGCGGCGAATACCCGTGAACGTTTGGCGGATTGTATGTTGTACGGCGGGGCGGCTTCGGGGGTTGGGCAGGGCAGGCTCAACGAAATGCTCCAACTCTATAAAGAAGCCGCACAATTTTATGAATGGACGGCGGAAATCAGGGCAATGCACTATAAACAGGCAATTACTCTTTTACTTCAGGAAAAAACCGAAGAGGCGGAACAAATTCTTGCCGGACTGAATGTACAAAAACAACCGGTTACATCGCTTCGAAACGAGTTAATCCGTCAGGTTGCGGAGGCGCTGCTGGTTTACCGGAAAAATCCCCAAACACCGGCGGAACGCAAACGTCTTCTCCGGCAATTTTTGCAACAGTTCACAATTCCGGGCAATCCGGCAAGCGCAAACGCAACTCGGCGGGAAATTTTGGAATTACGGTTATTTTGTGCGGAATTGCTTGTCAATAATGCGTTGGAGGAATCGGATTTTCCGGCGTTGCGGCGTGATTTGCCTTTGCTGGTACAACCGTTGGGATTTTTCATGGAACGTCCGGCTTCGCGTCCGTTTATCCGGCGAATTAGTGATTTGATTGTTCGGTCGGGGGCGTTGTTGTATGAAAATTCAACGGATCCGTCAACAAAGCAAGCGCAACTTATTAGTATTGTCCGGCTGCTTGAGGGGATGCGGTTACGGACGGAATCAGCCGCAACCTCAATACAATCCGTTTCGGAAACAGCACCCGGTCTTGTGGTTTTTTTCTTGACGGAAGAACCGAAAGACGGTCTGGTTATTTTCTATCCGCAAGATGATCGACCCGGCAATTTATTTCGGTTGCCGTTGACGCGGAAGCAGGTTAAGAGCGGGAAAAAAACAGATGAGGCATGGCATTTGAACGAACAACTTCTGCAATTACTTCGCGAAGAGCGTAATGCCGGACGGTTGGTGAATATTTCGTGGAATGACGAGGCGTCGTGGGCGAGAACCGAGGATGCGCTTACTGAAGCCGATTGGCTTTTTGGTAACGAATGGGATATCGGCGGTAAAAAATAACCGGAATGATTTTTTCAGTTAATAGTTTATATACTTTCCACTGAATAATTACAAAACATTTTGTGTCCTATTCTCTGATAAATAAACTAACCTTGAAGTTATTATCACTCTTACAAATTCCGTGTGTTCCGTGTATTCTGTGGTTAATAAAAATAGACAGATACTTTTCGGAGAGTTTTCGGTAATTGTTGGGCTGTTCTTGGCACATCATGCTTGGAAAATACTCACTTGGATTCTTAAATCTATTGGTTATAATTAGCACTTTGTTAGGAATATTTTTGTTCTTTTACATTTTCCACCTGTGCCGGAATACCGCCAAGACCCCTTAACCGATCGAATCGTGATTGTCGCCGAAGAACGCGCTTCACGTCCTCACCAGTTCGATATCGAAAATTCCTATGTCTCCGATGATTCGGAAACATACCGGAAATTCTGCCCGTTTTGCGAAGGAAATGAAAACTTAACACCCAATGAAATAACCGCATTTCGTGTTGCCGGTTCATTGCCGGATAGTTCGGGTTGGTCGGTTCGGGTTGTTCCGAATAAGTTTCCGGCGGTTATTCACAATATTCCTGATTTTCCCGTTTCGTTCAATGAATATGGTTGGTTCAGTAATTATTCCAACAAATTTTATCATCCCGAAAACAAACTTTTCAACCAACCGGTACCCGGTTTCGGGCATCACGAGGTTATTGTCGATACCCCGCGCCATATCTTGAGTATTTCCGAAATGTCCGATAACGAAGTTGTTGATATGTTTCGGATGTACCAAAATCGTCTTCAATCGTTACGCCAAGAGAAATGTTGGGAATATGTTCAGATTTTCAAAAATGTCGGAGCGGCAGCCGGCGCATCAATTTCCCATTCCCACAGCCAATTATTGGCAATGCCGTTTGTCCCGCGAAAGATTTTGTTAATTTGGGATACAGCGGCATCTTATCCGTTGTTTAGTAAGTCATCTTATCCGTTGTTTAGTAAAACGAAACGTAAAAAACAGAATTTGCCGGCTTGTGCGTGGTGCGACCGGCTGAAATCGGAACTTTCGGAACAAAAACGAATCGTCGAAGAAACTCCGCATTTTGTTACCTTATGTCCTTTTGTAAGCCGTTTTCCCTGTGAAGTTGAAATTTATCCGAAACCGCATGAATCCAATTTCGACGATAACACACGGATTCCCGAATTTGCGTTACTTGTCCGCCGCACAATCATGCGTTTGGAAAAAGCGGTTACGGGGCTGAAGAAACCGCTCGCCTACAACCTCGTCCTAAATACGGAACCGTTTGATTCTTCCTGTCTTTCCTTAAAAAATATTTTCCATTGGCATCTTTCGATTTTACCGAGTTTGGCACGGGCAGCCGGTTTTGAATGGGGAACAGGACTCCATATCAATCCGGTTTCACCGGAAAAAGCCGCCTTTCAACTGGCAAATTGCAACTTAAATAAATAAACAGACCGTTACTTTACGTAATATTTTGTAATGCGTTGTTGAACCCCAAAAGTAATTGTCTATTTATTAACCACTGAATACGCGAAATACACGGAATTTGTAATAATAATGTTGACGTACAACTTCAAGGTTAGTATATTTATAGAGAATAAGATACAAAAATATTTTTTTGTTATTGTATTCATTTTGTATCCTCAAAAAATAAACTTGTGATCGTATCAATTTACTCATTTCCGCGTGTTCTGTGTATTCTGTGGTTAATAAAAATTGACAGTTACCCCCAAAATTTCCCAATCCTATGCCTATTGATATTACAACAATTTATCAGAACAATTCCCCGACAAAACAAGAGCAAAGTACGGAAACTCCTAATTCCGAAATGTTAAAATCGGTGTTTGTTACGGCGATGCAAAATTCTCTGGCAAACCGGATGTTCCATAATAATACGTCCATTGTTGATATAAGTGTTAAAATTCAAGACTCCGCCGCAGAACAAAAAGAACAACAAAACAAAAATCAACACGAATCATCAACACCGTCCGAACTCCATGATTCCGCCAAAGAAAATAAACGTGCTTTAAATCAATCGGAAATACGCCAAGAACAAATTACCGATAATTATAACCGAAAAACGGAACAACATAAAAATCTGCAAACCGAATACGAAGAAAAAAAAGAACACCGTGATTTTGTAACTGATCCGTCAATCAACAATACCGCAACACATTTGGAGAAAACAGTTTCAGCAATTCCGCCGTCAACCTCAGTTTCAATATTTCCGACAAATTCGGTTTCGCCGACACTTTCCGTATTGCCGGAAACGCCGAATCCTCAACTCCTCGCGGCTTCGCCAAAACCGGCTTCCGTTCCGGTAACTCCGGGAATTATTCCGGCTTCGTTTCTCATTACCGCTTCCAATCCTAATTCTGTTGCGTTGCCGGCAACACAACCGTTTACAGCATTGACCGCTTCCGCCGCACCGGTTACAACATTGGAGGCTGTTCCCGTTATGACCATTTTCACCGCTTCCGGACGGTTCGGAATCAGTAAAAATGAAACAGAAGAAAAAAATACCGTAGAAAAGAAAAAAGAAAAAGAGAAAACAAAAGAAAAAAAAGGAATAACTTCATTATTCGGGGCGGGTCTTGTTGAAATCACAACGCCGGTAGAGTACAAAAATCCGCCCAATAATTCCTTCCTTAATACGGAACCGGAAACGGACAATGATTCCGTTCAAAAAACCGGCGAAGAAAATAATCAGGATTCAAAATCAGAACTAAAACCGGAACTAAAATCCGAAACGGAAGAGAAATCCGAACAAGAATCGGAACCCGATGAAAATCGTATAAAAATTCCGCCGGAAAAATGGTTTTCGGAAAATCAATCCGTTGAACAGTCCGCCGTAAAATCAAACGAACCGGAATCTTTTGATCAGTTACGATTTATACAAAGGGTTGCGGCGGCGTGTCAATCGGCGGCAAATCAGCATGGAACAATCCGAATCAAATTACATCTCGACCAACTCGGCACCGTAACACTTCGGATAACTTCAAAACCGAATAAACTGGCAATTCGATTTGAAGTTACATCATTTGCTGCCGTTCGCCGGCTTCGCAATACACTTGGCGAATTACACACAACACTTGCCGAACAAAATATCGTACTCGAACACACCGAAATTGATGTGGTTTAAAATTCGGGTTCTCTACCGTACAAAATCAATTAGTGTATCACCGGACATTCTTCGTCAATACCAAGCGTGATTTGAAGTTCATTGAAACGTTGGGTATATTCTTTCCGTGTCAAATGGATATGTTCCGCTTCGGTTAAAAAACGAATTGTTTCATTTTTCGGAATATGATGTTGTTTCAGAATAGATTCAAATTTCCGAAAGTTTTCGGCATAGACGACCAACATTTTATGTTCATCAAATTGGACTTCGACCGGAATTGACGGATTCAGTACGGCAATTCCGGTACAGCCGTCATTCAGTAACATCTCTTCAAAATCGTATAAAAAACTTTTCAGAATCGGAAGATCAATCTCTTCACGGTAAAGATCAATATGATAACCTCGGCTTCGTTGATGGCTTGTCTCCAACACAACATCAACCGTGCCGCCAAGCGGATCAAGAAGATCAAGAAATGTATCGAAAAGTTGTTCGGCGGAAACCGAAACAATAAGAACCGGAATTGCTGCACGGTTAAAATCGTCCCGATACAAATCATGTTTATAACCTTGTTCGGGAACAACACGGAGATTAAACGACGGACGAATCGCTCCGGTTAAAGTAAAATCACCATACGTTACCGTAGATAAATGGGATTCAATCTCCAACTTTGAAAGCCTTTCAATGTCATTGTGCGACATAATCAGAGAACTGTCACGTAATATATTACGATAAAATTGTTTAAGGAAACCCATAGGATGATAATTGAGATGACGGTTGAAGTTTCGGATTGTCAACATGGTCGCCAACCAACAAGGTTGCGGTTACAAATCAAATTGTCTCAAAATACGACGGCTCTTCCGGCTCCGCTTTTAAAGAAATTAAAAAGAAAAAATCGGGATTCTTTAACCGTTTGCCGTTATGTCATAATGTAGGTTATGAAAAAGCCCCAATATTCCAAAACATTGTATTTTCGCAAAATTGTGTGAATAAAAACGCCCCTACAATTGATTTTGCCGGTAAAATTATCACGAAGTGAGCGTCTGTCGCCGTAAATAATAATAAGACTTGTGAAAAATCTCCCGTTTTACGGAATGGCGGCAATTGAGGAAATTTTCCAAATATTTCAGCGGTTTTATGGTTTTCCGGCGGGCAATTGCCCTAAATCGTTTATTTGCCTGTTGTTTAGGAAATTCCCGGAAACTTTTTGGGAACTCCCGGAAACTTTTTGGGAATCCCCGAAAACTTTTTGGGAACTCCCGGAAACTTTTTGGGAATCCCCGAAAACTTTTTGGGAATCCCCGAAAACTTTTTGGGAACTCCCGAAAACTTTTTGGGAACTCCCGAAAATTCCGCCGCTGGAATATTACGAAAAAATTTTTTTGCTGTTGACGGTTAAAACTTTTTTGGGTATGATTTTAGGTAAAGAATATTCGTTAAAAATTTTAATGGCACCAATTTTCCATTTTTATTTTCAGCAATGTTTTTCCCAACCCTCTTAATTACGGACGATGATATCGGTTTCCGCGAGACGTTGCGGGAAGTTTTGGAACCGGAAGGATTTCGAACCTTTTTGGCGGAAGATGGTTTGGAAGCCTTTGAAATTGTTAAAGCGGAACCGGTTCATGTTGTACTGCTGGATATGCACATGCCGCGTATTGACGGTTTGGAAACGCTTCGGTTGGTTCACGAAATTAAACCGGAATTGCCTTGTATTCTCTTGTCGGCGGCGTTGGACGAAATGATTGTCAAGGCGGCGAAAGAACTTTTTGCGTTTTCCGTTTTATCCAAACCGTGCAGCCGGAAACAAATCACGGCTGTTGTCCGCAATGCCTTAAAAACCGCTTATTCGTTTTAAATTTTAATTTGTTCCCGATGTCAAAATTATGAATGATACCGCTCCGCTTTTAACTCCGTCCGAAATAAAACCGTTAGCTGAACAAATCGGCGGACTTCTTCGTGAACTTGATCGTATTCTTCTTGGGCGTCCGGAGTTACATCGTTTGGTGGTAATCGGTATTCTGAGTCGGGGGCATGTCTTACTCGAAGGCGTTCCCGGTGTCGGAAAAACCGCACTCATCAAAGTGCTTGGCAATCTGTTTGGGTTGACTTTTAACCGTGTTCAGTTTACGCCGGATTTGATGCCGGGCGATATTTTAGGAACAAATATTCTTCAAGAAACGGAAAACCGGAACCGTGAAATCGTGTTTCAACCCGGTCCTGTTTTTACCAATATTCTGCTTGCCGACGAAATTAACCGTGCTTCGCCCAAAACGCAATCCGCGTTGCTCGAAGCAATGCAGGAACATTGTGTAACACTTCTTGGTCAAACCCGGCCGCTTCCTGATCCTTTTTTTGTTCTTGCTTCGCAAAATCCGATTGAGTTGGAGGGAACTTATCCGTTACCGGAAGCGCAGTTAGACCGTTTTTTGTTCAAATTGCAGGTGGAGATGCCGGCGGTGAATGTGTTGCAAGATATAATTACTTCGCGCCGTCACGGAACACCGCCCGAACCGCAAACGATTTTCAATACGGAATTGCTGCAACAGATTTTTGCAACACTTGAGCGGATTTTTTTACCGGCTGCGGTGGCGGCGTATATTGCGAAACTTGTTACGGCAACGCATCCGAATTCTCCTGATGCGCCGCCGATTATTCGGGATTATGTGAATTTTGGGGCGTCGCCGCGTGCGGCAATTGCAATGGCAGAAGCCGCTCGAACTGCTGCATTTATTGCCGGTCGTCCTTCAGCCGGATTTGAAGATGTCCGTTTTGTTGCGGTACCGGTTCTTAACCATCGTCTTTTACTTGGTTATAAGGCGCGAATGGACAAAGTCGATACAAAAACGATTTTGAAGGGGCTTCTTGAATCTGTCAAGGAAGTTGAAACCAATTTGCCTTCCGACGTACATTTTAACCGTGAAGATTAAAAACTGTACTTTTCAAAAATTTTTGTTTTCAGCTGTCAATTCTTTAGTAATTTGTAACGGTGAGAATTTGCTGTAACATATCTATAGGTTTTCTCCCAATCTGCGGTAAGTGATAATAGGCTTGATGGGAATTATGGGATTGTTTTGCCGCGCAAATCCAAGTGGTTACGGTATGGCGATGCGCTGCTGCGAACAAAATACCAAACAGGAGTAAGCTCAAAAAATCGCCGCAACGAACCGTCAAGTACAACGTTCAAGGAATATTTTGAAAAACAGCCGGAAAGTTTTCAGCGGAATTGGCTCGGAAAAGAGCGGATTAAGGCATATCAAAAAGGTACGTTAAAACTTGAAGACTTAGTAAAACATGACAATCGATACGTTCGAAATATTGCAGAATTGCGGGAAAGTGGTAAAATAGAGGTATCAAAATCGCCG
>JAITQV010000521.1 GCA_031288765.1 Planctomycetaceae bacterium | reverse complement strand
AATCCATTCATTAACAAACGAATCCGCCCGCAACCTAATCTCATTCCACGAAAGTATTGTCATAATTATTGTTAATTTTTATTTTATTTTTGAAATATTTATTGTTTTACTATATTTTGTTGTATTTTGTTTTGTGGTTTTGGTTCTGCCCAGAAATCTTCCAAAGTGATTTTTTCTTTTGTCGATTTAGTTTCAAAAAAGAATTGATACCACTCCGCAAACCAAACTCTTTTTCCAATTCGCGTGTACCATTTCATCGCATCCCGTAACCGCGCATCCTTCTGAAACAACAAACGATACAACGCCTTCGGACGCGCCTGCATTGTTACCTCGATCAATTTTGAACACAAAAATATAAGCCAAGCGGAAAGATGTTTATTGGCAAGCACCTGATGCTTGTAATCCCATTTTCGTTGATCCGTCAAAATGATTTCCTTGTGTTTTATTTCATCAAATAACGGCGTCCAACGATGGGGCGTTACAAAAAGCAATTGAATTTGATCCGGATCATAAAGTAAAAGTTGTTTCAGGCTCCGGTAAAAATCAATTATCTTTTCGTCTCCAAAACCAATTACGTAAGTTGCCATTGATAAAATACCATGTTTTCGTAATAATTTAATTGCTTCTCTGTCTTTGGCAACTGTTCCCGCTTTATTGATTTTTTTGACAACCGATTCGTCATAATTTTCAATTCCCAACAAAAAACGTTCAAATCCCGCTTTTTTGTACAGATGTAAAATATCCGCATCCCTGACAATATTATCCGCTCTGATAGAACCGACTAAAATTAAAGATAATTTTTTTGCAATTAATATTTCAAGAAATTCTTTCCAAACTTCGCGATGCGACGACATGTTTTCGTCCGCAAAATTGAAAACTTCAATGCCGTACTCTTTATGTAACATTTCCAATTCATTCGCAAACAACTGCGGATTCCGATGCCGCCATTTTTGCCAGAACAAACTTTGACCGCAATAAACACAAGGATAAGGACAACCGCGCGAAAATTGAACAACAACCGCCTTATGTTGTCCCCAATAAGTATAACGATAATTCTGTGTCAATTCCCACGCAATACGATAACGATCAAGATCAATAATTAATTCCGCCGGTGATGTTTTGAACGGTTGTCCGTTTAATCGATACGCAATTCCGTGAATATTTTCCAACGGCAGATGTTGTTCAAGAGCAGTGATCAATTTCAAACAGGTCGTTTCGCCTTCGCCGCAAACAATATAATCAATCTGCGGATTATTGTATAAAATTTCATTCCAATGAAATGTAGGAAAAACTCCGCCGATAATAATTTTTATTGTGTGATTTTTTTCACGGACTTGTTTTGTAATTTCGTTGATGATAGGTTGCGCGGAAGTTGAACCGGAATGACCGAGCATAAGCAAATCGGGATTTTGCAAAATAATTTCAGAAACAATTTTATCGACACATAAATTATTGTAATCGGCGTCTAATAATTGAACGTTATAACCGGCGTCAATCAATGGTCCCGCAATACACAATAACCCCAACGGCGGTAAATGCTCGCCCGCTAAACGACTGCCGATAGCTAAATGCGGCGGATTAACAATCAGGATTTTCATGGATTCAATAATTTTCTATTTTACTTTTTTTCAACGTTAAATATCTCGCCCATTAATTTTTGATACAAGCCGAATAAATAAGTAACTCGTTGACTGCTGTTATAAGAGTGTTTATCATTTCGCCGAACAATAAGACTAAACGGACAAATTTTAAGGTTATTTGAAAAAAAGTCAACCGTAACCTATTGCGCAGTGTTGACTAAATGTCGGGAATTTATAATTTTTCCGTACCGACCACTTTTAATAACAACATTTTTTATGTATATTGATATTCGTTTAGATTTCAGGTTGTCCGTGAGTAACAGCCTTCACGATTACCGTAAAAATTTCCGGTAGAAACTTTTTACGGAAATGGACTATTGACAAGAGTTTAGAGATTGTGATGCCGGCTGCGGATATTACAAAAAACCGTTATTTCATGACGGTTTGGTAACATAAAACTATTGCTATACATTACTACAATGACACGAAAAACCTATCTTGCTATTGATATGGGCGCATCGAGCGGTCGGCATTTAGCCGGATATTTCGACGGGAAAACGTTGGAACTCGAAGAACTTTATCGCTACGAAAACGGACCGACCGATTTAGCCGGAACGCTTTATTGGAATTTGCCCAGTCTCTGGTCTCATGTCCGAACCGGTTTACAAATTGCCGGAACAAAATTCGGTAACGAAATTGTTGGTATTGGTGTGAATACATGGGGCGTTGATTTTGCTTTACTTGGGCGCGGAGATACCTTACTTGGTAATCCCGTTTGTTATCGAGATGCCCGAACCGACGGCATAATGGAACAGGCTTTCAAAACAGTTTCCCGCAACGAAATTTTTCGGCAAAGCGGTTTGCAGTTTATGCAATTCAACACGCTCTATCAATTTTTGGCGATGGCACAAAATCATTCGCCGTTGTTTGATGTTGCGGAAACGTTTCTTATGATGCCGGACTTATTCCATTGGCTGCTGAGCGGTGTAAAAAGTAACGAATTTACAAATGCCACAACGACACAGTTTTTCAACCCGATTGAAAACGATTGGGCAAAACCGTTACTAAAAAAAATCGGATTGCCGACGGATTTGTTTTTACCGATTTCCTCACCCGGAACCGTTTTAGGAACGCTTCGAAAAGATTTGGTATCATCAACAGGATTGGTTTCGGCGAAAGTGATTTTACCGGGAACTCACGACACGGCGTCTGCGGTTATGTCGGTTCCTGCGGTTTCATCAAAATCCGGCAACAAAAATTCACGGATTGATTGGGCATACATTAGTCTTGGAACATGGGCGCTTATGGGTATTGAATCGCCGAAGCCGATTGTTACGGAAACAGTTTCCGAACTGAATTTTACCAATGAAGGCGGAGTCGGCGGTACCATGCGGATTCTCAAAAACATTTGCGGAATGTGGCTGTTACAAGAATGTCGGCGGACATGGAATCAGCAGGGACACAAAGGTAAAACCGGTTTACCGCTTGATTGGGAAGACTTGAACTGGTTGACGCAGGCGGCGAAACCGCTTGTTTCATTTATTGATCCGGATGCACGTGAATTTTTGGGACCAACAGATATGCCCAAAGCAATTGCCGAATTTTGCCGAAAAACCGGTCAAATTGTACCGGAAAGTGACGGCGCCGTTCTTCGTTGCGCTTTGGATAGTATTGCGATGAAATTTCGTCACGTTCTTGAGATGTGCGAAAAAATTTCAGGTTCACGGATTGAAACGATTCATATTGTCGGCGGCGGTACAAAAAATCTCCAACTTTGTCAAGCAGCAGCGGATGCCTGTGGGCGGCGTGTTGTTGCCGGACCGATTGAAGCAACCGCTATCGGTAATATCATGATGCAAGCAGTAGCGGCAGGTGATGTTACGAATATCGAAGAAGCCCGCCGGATTATCCGGTCAAGTTTTGAAGTGGTTGAATATTTGCCGACTGCCGAACATGTTACAGAATGGAACGACGCTTACAGTCGTTTTCTCAAGATTATCGGACAATAATATTAAGTAACCGTTCATGACAATCAATAAAAGGTTGACGATATTTTGCTGTAAACATTACGTTGGCTATTGTCGGTTTGTTCCGGTTTACGGACAACAATCGGAAAAAAACCGTAACGTAACATCAATTGCCGTCGTTAATCTGATTCACTGTTAGTAAAGATGTTGACGTAACAATAGATCAGATAAATTTTCGGAGGAAATTTGCCTGCCTTTTAATTATCGGCATGAACGGTTACGATTAATAAATGATACATTGAATCATGAAACGTAAAAAGAATGTCCTTTTAATTATTGAAACGTCCCGTGCATTTGGTCGGGGCTTGCTTCAAGGGATTTCGCATTATATTCTTGAACATGACGAATGGAGTGTACATGTTGAAGATCGCGGGTTGCTTGAATCGACTCCGTCGTGGTTACGAGATTGGAAAGGCGACGGCATCATTTCACGAACATCATCGTTTGCTGTGGCACGGACATTGCAGCGTCTCGCTATACCTTTTGTCGAACTGTTAGGCAATGGTCAACAAATTGTTCCTGAAATTCGGAGCGATGAGGATGAGGTTGCTCGTTTGGTGGCGGAGCACTTTGTTCAATCGGGTTTTACTGATTTTGGTTTTTTTGCAATCGGCAATGCCTGGTGGTCTCAACTCCGTCAGGAAGCGTGGATTCGTGAAGTTAAAAAACACGGCGGTCAAACGCATCTTTTTGCTCAAGCCGGAAAAGGACGGCGTGTTTTTTATCCGGTTTGGGAACCGAAATATGATTTAATGATGCAGCGTTGGTTACGTTATTTGCCGAAACCTGTTGCGATATGGGCGGTGAGTGATGCGTTAGCGATTCGTCTTTTGGAGGGTTGCCGCCGTGCCGGAATTCAAGTTCCCGGCGAAGCGGCAATTCTTGGAACAACAAACGACACACTGCTTTGTAACATTTTGACACCGCCGCTTTCAAGTGTTGATTTGAACGGATTCCGTATTGGTTATGCTGCTGCCGACCGTTTGTCACGGAAAATGAGGAGAGAAACCGTACAAGAACCGCCGGTTTTAATTCCGCCGGTTGGTGTGATTGCCCGGCAATCAACAGATGCGGTGGCATTGCCCGATAAGGAAATTGCTGTTGCGGTTCGTTTTCTTCGGGACAATGCCGCGCGGAATATTTCGGTCGATCAAATTGCCGAAGCATCCGGTATTTCACGCAGTACATTACAGCGGCGTTTTCGAAACAAAATCGGACATTCCGTCGAGAAAGAAATTATGCGAACACGAATGGATCGGGCAAAACGGTTGTTACGGGAAACCATGTTTTCGCTTTCAGCGATTGCCGTAAAGACCGGATTTGCAACAACCGATTATTTTGTTCAGGCGTTCCGCCGCGAATGTGGTATGACACCTCA
>JAITQV010000433.1 GCA_031288765.1 Planctomycetaceae bacterium | reverse complement strand
AGCGGGAGACACGCAACTCTGTAGTGTACGATAATATTCTACCCGGAAAGTCCGGTTGTCGTGTAGAAAATTATAGTTCGCCTAAGCGATTTTGGTTTTGTTGACGTACTCGATTATTTTTTTCACCCGAATTTTTGTTCGGGCTACTTATTTTTTAAAATATAATTTAGTCTCCTAAAATATTGACATTAAAAAATGGAAAATTATTTAATTGATTATTCTATATTTAAAAAATTATCGGTCAAGACACCCTCCTCAAAAAAATAATTTGTGAGTCTTTTCACATTTTATTTTTTGTTTTTATTGTATCTATTTAGTGATTTGTTTTCAGTATTAATACTGAAAACCCCGCAAGGGGTGTGATGTGCATAACCGTAGGTGGAGCGAAGCGCAACCTACGGATCAGAATCTTACAAGGTAGGCAACCGTTGGGTGAAAACCCTTCGCCGAACGGTTGCGTTGTCGATAGCCGACAACAAGGAATGTACAAGTCGGCTGACGCCGACGCAATCATGGGTGAAAGCCCCTCGGCGAGCAATTGCCTACCTCTTGTTAGCATACTTTTAGAAAAAAATACCGCCAATATATCACTAAAAATGACCTTGCTTTTATCAGGAATTTTTATTATATTCCGCTGCACGCTATTATCTAATAAATATACTTGGCAATATCAATAACCAATTATAATAAAGGACTTAAAAAATAAACGGGACATTAGGGAAAAAATTTAAACAAGAAAATAAATTTCCCTAAAATATCACAAAAACCAATTTTAATCATGCGTTTTTTTGCAACGATTGGCAGCTTTTTCATCGTACTCGGATTGTATTTCCTGTACGCTTGGATCGTTGTGCCGTTGCTCCTGCCGCCCCCAAATCTCTCCCAACGTCCCCTAACTTCCGAAGATACCACCCGCGAAGAAATCGAACCCCTTTTGTTCCTCTTTCCCGAAAACGGTTGGGAACGTAACCCCGAATCGGAAATTCATTATCTTCAATTCGGACAAACCATCATTTTGTTCGGCAATGACGAAGCACAAGGGAATATCGTCAAATTACAACCTTGTACCGTGTTGATGGTGCAAGGACTCGATGATCCCAACCTCTCAGAAACAGAACGGAATAATTCGCTCCGGCAAGCAATCGTTATGAGAACCCCGCTTTACGCCGAAATCGAATTTGACCGCGAATTTAACCTCGGACAGTTTCCATTGCCCAATATTAAATCAGGACGACTCTCAGGAAAAGTTACCATCGAAAGCAACGGTAAGGAAATCGGATTACAAGACGATTTCTTTCTGGAAACCGAAAATATCTCCATCACCGAATCTCCCGGTCTGACTAAAATTTCCACCCTCAAAGATGTTCGGTTTTATATCGGTTATCATTACGGCGAAGGCTCCATGCTTAATATGGAACTCGTATTGTCCAATCCCGATTTGCCCAAATCACCAAAAGAATTAAGCCTGATACGTTTCGAAAAATTAAAACAACTCAACCTCGTTTTTCCCGAAGACCCAAAATCCGCCCCAAAAATCCCCGATAATCCGCCCCAAACTGTTGCCGCCAATAACCCGTTGCCCAAACCCCGTATTTCTCCGTCTTGCCCCGCAACATCGCTCGATATTAAATGCCAACGTGAATTTATTTTCCAGTTTGCCAAAGCGGAAAAACCAAACGAAAAAATCGGAATCGCTAAATTTATAGGCAACGCCGACGCCCGCCGAACAAATCCGGACGGCTCAACCGACATCTTAACCGCAGAAGAAATCCAAGTTAAATTCCAAACCAAAGAGAAAAAAACAGCTAACCCAACAGCCAAAAATACAAATGATCTTGCCCAAAATAATACTTTCGGTGATTTGGAGCCGGTTGTTTTTGAAGCCGGCGGAAAACTCGCACAAAATAACCAACCCGTCGTTCCCGCTAAATTGATCAGCCCGCAAAACGGCGGCGTTCTCATGACCGGAGACCACATCCTCTACGATCTCCGAAAGAATTTTTTGGTTCTCGAAACTCAAACTTTGCCCGGCGCCTCAAAAGAAGTGGAAATGGTTTTTCAAAATCAATATTTCATTCGGGGAGAAAAAAGTTTTCAATACACGTTGGGACAAAACGGGGAATTCGGCAAATTGCTCTCCGAAGGAAAAGGAAGTTTGCGGGGAAATATCGGCAACGAAAAAACTCCGAAGAAAATGTTCCTGTCCTGGAATGCTTTGTCGGCGGAACCCTACCCAATGGTTAAAAATCAGATTGTTCTGAAACTTTGGGGAGGAATTACCGCCGATATGGAAGGATTCGGAAATATGACCGCCGGAAAACTTAACCTCTGGTGTAATATCGAACCCAAAACAACCGGCAAAACAACCAACCAGAAAACCGCCGACCCAAAAACAGTTCCTCCGAAAACCGAAACAAATCCCAATATCCTGCAAAGTTTAAATTCCGGCAAGAGTTCTTCGCTGTTTAACGACAAAAGTAATGTAACACCGGATCGTGCGGTGGTAATGGATAACGTTCATTTTATTAACGAAAAAGGAACTTGTGATGTTAACCGGTTGGATATTTTTTTCAAAACGGTTTCTTCGACCGGAATGGTTACACAATCGCTTTGGACGCCCCGAATATTGCAGGATTTGCCGTCGCCAATTCCCGCCGGCAATCCTCACAACAACCATCACAACACCGCCCAACACCAGCCGGCAACACGTCAACTAATTACATTGGCGGGCGGATTTTCAGCAGTTTCACCGACAGCGCTTTCCCCGACAACAGTTTCTCCGGCAACAGAATCTCCGGCAACAGAACCGCCGTCGAAAACTTCTTCGGCAATTCAACAAGTTCAATTTGTACAACCAATTCCGCCCGCTCAACAGCAACAAACAACAAATCAAACTCCGTCCGGTATGATTCCGTTGTATCAGTCGCAGCCTGCTCCGCCGGTTGGAACTTCGGCGGCGGTTTCGGTGCCGCTAAACCAAAACGCGGTTGTTTCCGAATCTGTTTCCGGTTCGGCGGCGTCTCAGAATTTGCTCGGAATCCAGTCTCAGACGTTGGCTCAGTACGCTATTGCCGGTAAGCAAATGAGTATGCAGGTTGTCTATAACGAGGGACATTCCAATGTCGAAACGCTGGTGGTTGAAGGCAATGTCCGAATTACCGAAAAAGTTGTTGCGGAACAATTATCCAATATCAGTATTATCGAAATTACCGGAGAGGAAATCACCGTCTGGAATCCCTCATCACCGAAAACTCAAATATTGATTACGGGAAAACAACAAGACGCCGTCTTTCAGGGACGCGGTATTGAGTTAAGAGCAAAGGAAATCAATATTACCCGATCCGGCAACAAAATTTGGGTTCCCGGTGTCGGGCGTTTAATTGCCGATACCAATACGGATTCAACACAAAAATATTTTCAAACAAAAAACACGGCAACAACAAATTCCGCCGGAACAGCGACCCTTTCCAATACTTCTTCCAATACTTCGGTTCCCTTAGTTCCTCTAAAATCCGCCGGTAATACCGCCAAGACCAACAACAATACCAACATCAATAAAGACAACCGGTTGTTGGTTGACTGGAATGAGAGCATGATTTTCAACGGCAAAGTATTGCAGTTTCTCGGAAAATCCGACCGAAACGGCAATCGTGTTCGGGCGATTTATCAGGACAAAGAGATTTGGTGTGATGTTATGGAAATTCATCTTAACCGCCGGATTGTGTTTTTCGACGATAAATCAAATGTTGAGCCGGAAGCGGAGATGATTCAGTGTGCTAATAATGTTTTTGTCCGAAGCCGTGAGTTGGATGCGGATAATCAATTGAAATCGTTGAGCAGTGCGGAATTCGGCAAATTGCGGTTTTATGTTGCGTCAAATTATTTTGTTGCGGAAGGACCCAATGATCGACCGGGAGTTTTGAGTTTTACAAGTTTAAGTTCCGATGAAGGGTTTTCCAATGCAAAAATAGGTTTGCCGGAATCATTGTCAACCGACGGAAGAGGTGTTCTGAAATTTCTTTCCATTTGGTTTCACGATCATATTCAGGGGACATTTTTCGGGGATCAGCGCAATGTGGAAATTAGCGGGCGTGTTCAAACGGTTTATTTGCCGGTTAATTCTTGGGATGATCATATCGGAATTGACAATCTGAATATTGCGCGGAAATACGGATACATTTTGGAATGTGAGCAATTGCATATTGTTGAGATTCCCGACATAAACAACAATGAGCGGAATACGATGGAATTAACCGCTTTCGGCAACGCTTCCATTGACAGCAGCAAATTCTATGGTAAAGCACAAACAATTAAATACAATCAGGCAAAAACTCTTATAACTTTTGACGGTAACGCCAAAATCCATACATTTGAGGACGGCAAAAAATCAGAACAAACCGCCGCTGAAACAATTCAATATGACGTCAAAAACAAAGCAATACGAATGAACCATTCACAAGGAATTCGTATTGGGCAATGATTTTCAGTCCCGCAGAGGACGCCGATTATTTTTTAAGTATCGATTCCGTGATTTGACAATAGGGCTTTCAGTCCTATTGTCAAATGTCAAATCACGGAATTGATACGAAATACAGTGTATTTCTCTATTTTGGGACTTCGGGAACAGAAATACACTATGTATTTCTCTACTTTGGGACTCTGGGAACAGAAATACACTATGTATTTCTTTATTTTGGGACTCTGGGAACAGAAATACACTATGTATTTCTCTACTTTGGGACTCCGGGAACAGAAATACACTATGTATTTCTCTACTTTGGGACTCCGGGAACAGAAATTCCATGGAATTTTGCGCCGTTGGGACTCCGTGGGCAGAAATTCCGCTCGTTCCGTTGCCCATTTTACGATTTACAATTCAAAAGGTAGGCAATCGCTCGCCGAGCGATTGCGTCGGCGTCAGCCGACAGAAAATTTTGTTGGCGGACGAAAACCCAAACGAAAACATTATCAATTACCGTCGTTAAATTGGTTCCCAATCGGCTAACGCCGATGCGACCTTTCGGCGAAAGGCTTTCACCTACGGTCGCCTACCTTATGATTTCCTAATCAAAAACAAAAATTGATCGGCTATACTTTGAACGGCAGGAAATTACCTCCTTTTTTTAATAGAAACACCTAAAAAAATTTGTGCGAACATTTATAAATGTTATAAATTCCGTGTGTTTTGTGTATTCAGCGGTTAAAAACTATTCTCAGGAGTTGAGAAAACCCGCGGTTACGTTTTTTAATGCCCGAACAATAGCAGCTGCGGAAGGCGGACAACCGGAAATATGTTGTTCACATCCTTTGGCACAATCGCCGATTCCTATACCTGTTGATTGTTTGCCGCGAAAACCTTGACCGATTTTAAATGTTTCCGTAATTTTCCTGCCGGAATTGTTGACACCCAATTTATGGAGCGCAAAAATCAACGCCGCATAACACGCCGAACACGCATTACGGTCTTCAATCAACGGCGCTAATTCCCGCACAAGCCGGCTTTGATTTTGAACGGTATTTTTGGGACGGTTTTCCGTTTGGAACTCGTTAATTTTTGTGTCCGTATTAAAGAGATTGCCGGCGCCGTATTCTTTAGCGTAATGAATATATTCGATTTCGTCCGCCGTATAACCAAGCAAAGCCGCCCCATACGAATCCAACAACACCGGATCCGTACCAAGCAAAATCCGGTTCGCCGTAACAGGATTACCGCCTTCTTCAAAAACCGGATCACCGCAAATCCCGTCAATAACATGTAAATCGGGTTTCAGAATTGTGTTTAATGCGGCAACCGGTTTGTGTAACCCGATATTGTGATAACGCCGCTTCTCACTGTCGGGAATACAACCCTTCAAATTTTTAAGACAACACGTCATCACGGTTTGACAATGCCCTTTTAACACCGGCACATTGATCAAAAAATCGGCTTCCAAGAAAATGTTGCAAATACCGAGCGTCAATCCGCAGGCATTTTTTTTGACGGTGTTCTCTTTTTTAGTATCAACAAGTTGTAAACCGTACCGTTTCGCCAACACATCATATCCGCAACAGGAAAACGCCTTGCCGGTTTGTTCGCCGAGCCACGAACCTTCCGCAATAACCGGCTTCGTAACACCAAAATCTTTCAAAAAACGAACGATTCCTTCAACAATTTCAGGATGAGTTGTTGCGCCTTCATTTGCAGGTTTGGCAACAACAAGATTCGGCTTGATAACAACTTTCATATCGCTTCGCAACCGCTTTACTGTTTCCGTTATGTTTCCCGCTGCCGTTTCCCGAAGCAATTTGTACGTCATTTCCAATATTGCCGTACCATAAATTATATTGATTGTTGTCATCGTCTTTTATTAAATTTGTTATGGAATTGTTTCCTGATTTTGAGATGGAGCAAATTGTGTTTCAAGCCGGATTTTTCCGGCTGCACCGCCGAGTTCGGGATAAAGTAAACGGAGAATTTCAAATTCCTTTTTTGCTTCGGTTTTTTTGTTCAATTTGAGATAAACCTCTATAATCCGTTCCCGTGCCAGCCACCAATTTTCCGTATTTTTAGCCGATTGATTGGCAATCCGTGTCCAGATTTCCAAAGATTTGGCAAGTGTTGCGGAATCGTTTTGTTGTGTCAGAATTTCCGCTAAAAGTATTAGGGACGGCAAATCATCGGGATATTGTTTCAATTGTTTTTTCAAAAGATCAACCGCTTCCTGAACTTTGCCGGTATCAGCAAGGAGTTGAATCCGAACCGGCAAAAAGGCTCGTTTTTCCGCTGCCGACAGAGTTTCCGATTTCGGGTTCTCCAATTCCCGAATATCCGGTTCTTGCAAAATCGCCATTCCTTCTTCTTTTCGCCCCTGATTATTTAAAACGGTAACAAGCATCGTTTGAATTTTAATTTTCGTAATCGGTTTTAATTCGGGAAAACATTGTAAGGTGTTACGGAGTAATTGTTCCGTTTTTTTCGGAAGTTCAAGGACTTCCGTTTTGTTTGCCGCGTGAGCAAAGGCTTGAATCTGTTGTTCGGCGGCATAGATTGCCGAAACAACATCCGCTTCATTCCACGCATTTTGGTTTACCGGCAAACGCCGTTCAAACCATTCCGCAACAGAAAGCGGCGGTTCGGAGGAGGTGTTGAAACAACGTTTTGCCGTGTTGACGGCATCAAGACCGGCAGCAGAATGGTTCGGAATTTTTTCGAGCAAGGATAAGGCGTCCGCCTGTTGATTTTGGCTTTCCAAAAGAACCGCCGCACGGAATAACAACGGCGGAATTTTGGGCGAATCCCCCCAATGTTCCGCGTACTCTTTGAGCAAAGTAAGATAATTATCAAGCGGAGTTTCTTTTTTCAAAACCGCTTGAGCGGTTAAATCAACGGCTTTCAGATGTAATTCAGCGGCTTCGGGATTTTCGGGAAACCGTATCGAAAGATTCCGTAACGAATCAATCATTTGACGCCGGCACGAGGCAATTTCCGTTTTTGAAATATTGGGTTCGGAGCGGGAAGCGGTTTCGAGCCGTTTCAGAACTTCGCCAAGAACCGCAATAGCGGAAACCGCGTTATTGAATGTTTCTTTCCGGTCTCCGATTATTTCTGCGCGGCGGCTTGCCAATTCAAAGAAACGCACGGCTTCCGAATAGTGTCCGCTGTGAAACTGGTCTTCGGCGAGCATTTTCAGCAAGGGGGCATCGATTCCTTCTTCGGCGGTGAGGTGAGAATTTCCCAAAAACATGCGGGCGCGGCGTCCCCAATAAGTTCCGAATTGCCGATCAATCAGCCGTATTTGTTCCAAAATCATTTGGTTTATTTCCGTTTGTTGTTCGGTTTTATCTTTGAACCGGCGGCTTAACATCAGAAAAAATTCCAATTTTGCCAAACTATAATCGGGATAAAGAAAAGAATCGGGATGATTTTCTTTGGTTTTTTTACCGGCTTCATCAGGGTTACCGACCGCAAGATAATATCGTATCCATTCCGTTTCGGCGTGGAATTGCAATTCCGGCGGGAGTTCGGTGTTTTGTAAACGTGTCAGTAATTCCTTACATTTATCATAATCTCCGAGAAGCCGGTAACATGTTGCAAGTTCAATGCGGCATCGGAAAATAATCGGATCATTAACGGGAAGCGATGCCAATTCTGTTAAGATGCCGGCAGCTCGGTTCAGACTGAATATCCGGTCATCGCTCGGCGGAAATGAAAGAGCAAACGACATTTGAGCCAAACCGGTTTGATAACCAATGGAACGAAACAAAACAAGATATTGACGGTCGAATACGGAATCGATATTGAGTCCGGTTTTCCGGCGTAAATTTTCGAGTTGTTCGGTGCAATACCGGAATTGTTCGAGGGCATGGAGCAAGGTTGTTCGGGCTTGTTGTACGGTTTTATTCTGATCGGCTTCCGGCGCAACATCCGCTTCAAGACGTTGCCAATCGCCCAGCGAGTATTCGGCGACAGCAAATTGAAGTTGCAGGGCAATTCGGGCGAGTGAAAATTCCGGTTGGGTCGATTCGTCGGGGGAAGCGAGAAATTGTGTTTTGAGTTCATCGAGTTGTTTGCGAAATTCCTGACGCCGAACCGGTTCCGAAAGGAGCAATTGCCGGGTTTTGGAACGGACAAGTTCCGCGGCTAATTTTGTTTTTTGTATTGCGGAAACGTTTGGATTTTGAAATTCTTTTTTGCAGAAAAACTCAACGGACTCAAACAAGTTTCTATCCGAAAGACCGCGCAAAAACAAAATATCGGATTCCGTAAAACCGAAAGTTGTTCCCGCACAAGAAAATAAAACCGGAAAAAAGAAAAAAATGAACAACCGGATCATTATTTAACAGATTATGAGGAACGAATGTAAAAAGAACCTAAAAACGTAATCATGGAACATTCAAAATATCATAAGATAATTTTAACAACACACAAGAGGTTTTTAGGAAATGAGGTTTTAGGAAATGAGGTTTTAGGAAATGGGTAATATTTCAGCGGAATTTTTTTCTAAAAGTTTGCCAACAAAAGGTAGGCAACCCTTCGCCGAAGGGCTTTCACCCATGGTTGCGTCGGCGTCAGCCGGCAGATTTTTTTTCCGCACGGCAATCGGAATCTTAACCCCGCAAGGGGTGTGATGTGCATAACCGTAGGTGGAGCGAAGCGCTAATACTGCTGTGGTGTTTTATATCAAGAGATAGGCGACCTTAATCCGGATGCGGGCAACCTTTCACCGAAAGGTTGCCTACCTTTTGATTTCCAAATCAAAAATAAAAATTTGTCGGCTAACACCGACGCAACCCTTCGGCGAAGGGTTGCCTAGCTTGTAATTTTGTATCTATTCGGTGGAATATTCCCGCATAGCCTTATTTTCAACCTTATTCCCGAACAAAACAACAATCGGCGGAATCATTCCCAATTCACAAATCACAAACCCCAAATCACAACCCCTAACCCTAATGCTGCTGTATTAGTCTCCCATTCCGGAACTTCGTCAACGTTTGGAAAAACGAACCGAAGAATTGCGTCAGGCAAAACTCGATTTGCAAGAACTTCGCATTCGGTCGGATAAAACGATTCCTATTCCAGAC
>JAITQV010000031.1 GCA_031288765.1 Planctomycetaceae bacterium | reverse complement strand
TCACACGTTACTCTTTATATTGTGTTCTTGCGTGATCGGAAATTCCTCGAAATATTATTTTATTTCCTGTTTACTCAACATTCCGGGAATCTCCCGAACATATCTGGGAATTGCATAACCGGGAAGACAATTGCGAAGTTGCTCCACTAAGCGGAAACCCTCGTCCGGCGGAACTTCAAAATGAGCCGCACCATCTACCCGATCCAGTTGATGTAAATAATAAGGAATAATCCGATGATTTATCAACCGACCAAAAAGCCGATACAACACGTCAATATTATCGTTGACCCCCTTTAATAAAACCGTCTGCGATAAAACAACCGGAACCTTCAACATTTCACGACACTCCAAAAAATCATCACTCAACTCGTTCGGATGATTAATGTGCAACACAAGATAAATCGGGAACGGAAACGAAAGTATTTTAACCAACTCCGGCGTCAAACGGCTCGGCAAAACAACCGGCAATCGTGAATGAATCCTGATCCTCTTAACATGAGAAATTTTGACGATATAATAAAGCAACCGTTCAAGCCCCGAATCGTCAAGCAACAATGGATCACCGCCGCTCAAAATCACTTCCTCAATGGTATTGTCGGAACGTACCGGTGCAAGCAGCGTTTCAAGATTGCCGGAACATTGGGTGTTGAAACGATGTTGCTTCGGGAAAAACCGGCGAAAACAAAAACGGCAATGTATCCCGCAACTGTCGGAAACAAGCAAAAGAACTCGCCCCGCATACTTTTTCAAAACACCGCACGAAGAATCATCGGATAATTCATGAAGCGGATCACGGGAAAAACCGGAAACTATCGCCAGTTCTTCCCTGCGCGGAAGAATTTGCAGCAAGAGCGGATCGTTGGGATTGCCCTTTGCCATTTTGCCGGCAAACGAACGCGGCACAAAAAGCGGATACTCTTGCAAAACAGAGGGATTTTCCCAATCCGTCGGCAATTCGAGTATCCGGCAAAGTTCCGGCAAGTTCGTAACGGCTTGACTTAATTCGTCTTTCCAATTAATATTAGTCACTTTAACCCCAGTCACAATAAACAAAGTATAACCTGTTTATTTCACTAAATCAAGGAATCTTTTACTTATGGCTTCAGTAAATACAAGCGATTTTCGCAAAGGACTTAAAGTTCAGATTGACGGCGACCCTTACATTATGATCGAATGTAATTTCGTAAAACCCGGAAAAGGGCAGGCTCTTTACAAATGTAAATTGCGCAACCTGACCAAAGGTACCGTACTCGACCGAACTTACAAAAGCGGTGATACATTGGAATCGGCGGATATTACGGAAATTGACGCCCAATATCTTTACAAAGATTCTCATTCGTTCTCATTCATGGACAATGAAACTTATGAACAGTATGAACTTTCCGCCGAATTGGTGGACGACGTGTGGAAGTATCTCAAAGAAGGAATGATTTGTAAAATGCTGCTGCACAACAACACGCCTATCGGGATTACGCCGCCGAATCATGTGATTTTAACTGTTGAATACACGGAGCCGGGAGTTCGCGGAAACACCGCAACAAATGTTACGAAACCTGCCAAAGTCGATACGGGAGCCGAAATTCTTGTTCCTAATTTTGTCGAAACCGGCGAAAAAATTAAAGTGGATACCCGAACCGGTGAATATATCGAACGAGTCAAAGAATAGAAATTTCGATTTGACCCGTAGATTAAGCATTTCAATAGAAAATCAATAACCGGCAAACCAATCAATATTCGTAGGATGTTTCCTATAAATAAAAAAAGCGGGGAGAAAAATAAAAAAGGCGGGGAATGTTTTGGGGGATTCAACGATCCCCTACTTGGACGGCGATTGATTAAAAACTCCAAGAAAATTGAAAATTCCCTTTTGCAATTTTATTCCGTCAGGCTATTGCGGTGTATTAAACCTTAACGCTAACTTCCGTACGAAAGGAAAATATCAAATGAAACACATAGAGTTCTTTGTTCGGTATATTGTTATCGTGAATTTTGTTTTATTATTTTACGGTTCTTCTTTTCTTGTTTTTGCGGAGATTGCGGAGGAATTTCCCGCCGGTAAAAAAGGGAATTGGAACGGGTTTGAATCTTACGAATTTGAGGTTGGGAAACGACCATGCCGGGTTGTTGTTCCCAAAGAGGCTGCGGCGGGGAAACCGTGGGTTTGGCGTGCGGTTTTCTGGGGACATGAACCCCAAACGGAAATAGCGCTTTTGAACAAAGGTTATTACGCAGCGTTTATAAGCTGCAGTGATTGGCTCGGTTCTCCCCAACATCTCAAAGAACGGGATGAATTTTACAATTTTCTCACGGAACAATACGGTTTTTCTAAGAAACCGGTTTTGCTGGGAATGAGCCGCGGCGGTTTTTGTTCGCTTCGTTGGGCGATTACCAATCCGGCGAAAGTTTCATGTTTGTATATTGACGCTCCGGTTTGTGATTTTAAGAGTTGGCCCGGCGGTAAGGGAAAAGGAAAGGGAAGTTCCGGTGATTGGCAGCAGGTGTTGAAACTCTACAACCTCACGGAAGAAGAAGCACTGAAATTCAACGGCAATCCGGCGGATGCTTTGCAACTGTTGGCGGAACAAAAAGTACCGATTTTAAGTGTATGCGGCGACAGCGACGATATTGTACCTTATGAAGAAAATACGGCTATTCTTGCGGAGCGTTATAAAAATAGGAATGCTCCGATTGAAGTGATTTTGAAACCCGGGGTTGGTCATCATCCCCATAGCCTCAAAGACCCAACTCCGATTGTCGAATTTATTCTCAAAAATACAACAAAATAGTTAGCGAAAAGGTCTATTATTGAATTTGCAGCCGGATTTATTTTGCCGTATAATTTTACTGTCTTTTTGGGACAATAATGATCGGCGGACACTGCCGTTCCTCTCCGTTACAAATTAATAAAGAATTGACGGCTGAAAACAGAAATTTTTGGAACATACGGTTACAATGAAGTTTCATTAAATGCCGCCGCTTCAAGAGGCACCGCTTCAAGAGGTTTCGGCGGGTTTGGAACCAAACAATGAATAATATGTTCCAGCAATGTTTCAAGACCTTGTCCGGTTGTTGCGCTTACTGTTATACTTTTTTCCGAAACGGTTTGTTTTTCCCAATCGCCCGAATTGTCCGAATCCGTCAAATCAATTTTGTTAAAACAAAGCAAGAGATTTTCGATATTGGGTACAACCGGCTGTTCTGTTTCGGGAACAGTTAAATCGACCACCCAAACAAGCAAATCGGCATTGGCGATAGATTGCCGCGAACGTTCGATTCCCTGCTGTTCCAATTCGATTTGTGTTTCCCGAAATCCCGCCGTGTCGTAAAATGTAACCGGAAAACCGTCCAACGCCGTCGAATAGGAAACAACATCCCGCGTCGTTCCGGCAATAACGTTCACAATACTCCGTTGAAAACCAAGAATGGCATTGAACAGACTGCTTTTGCCCGCATTGCTCGCTCCGGCAAGCACCACCCGAAACGGATTGACAAGATGTTTTCCGGTTTCGGCGTTTTCTTTCAATCTGTTTAACCGCTGCCGTTTTACTGTTTCGTTTTCAATTTTTTCAATTTCCGCACATTCCCGGTTTAAGGCTCCGTTAAATTGATCGAGTAGAATTTGTGCGGTATATTCTGTTGGAGCAAACGGAAGAAGACGGAGTGCCAAATCGCGTTGTGTTTCGCCGGCGCAAAAAAATTCCTGCCACGAAACAGAACAGGCTCCGTCCCGAATGAGGGTTGATTCTATTGCCGAAACAACCATTTCACCGCCGTGCGAATGAATTTCGATTTCGTTACGGCTTGAGACATGCACAACGATTTCTTCATTTTGTCCGATCATTTCCAGCCGAAAACGTCCGAACAACGGTTGATCGATGACACGAAGTTCCTGTCCCGTCCAATGCCGTTTCAGAATATCCAATGCGTCGGAGCCGTGCAGAAGTATTGATGCGACCGCGCCGCGTCCGGACGGAGTGAGACGAATAATTTTGGTGAACGTGTTGAAAATCAAGAAATGTTACGGTACTATTATACCGCTGTCAAATGTTTGGCTGTACGGCAAATGCCGAAATCCGTCAATATTCACGATTAAACGGTTAAAATTATAATCAATGAACAAATATATGCAATTAGCATACGATGCTGCCCAAGAGGGGATGAACAAAAATTTTGGGGGACCTTTTGGGGCGGTGATTGTTCGGCGGGGCGAAGTGGTTGCGGTTGCTCACAATGAAGTGCTTGGTACGAACGACCCGACTGCTCATGCTGAAATTGTTGCGATTCGCAGGGCAACCGAAAAACTGGGGCGTTTTAATATTTCCGATTGTGAAATTTACAGCACTTGTGAGCCGTGTCCTATGTGTTTAGCGGCGATACACTGGGCGGGAATTAGAAAACTCTATTTTGGAGCCGACCGGCATGATTCGACAATCGGAGGTTTCGATGACGAATTTATTTATCGGTTAATGGAAGGAACTGCCGACAGTCCGTTGCTGCAACCCGAAATTATCGACAAAAAACCATGTGCCGACCTCTTCAATATCTGGAATAAAAAACAAGACCGAATTATGTATTAATAGTGAGCGTATGTTCGCAAATGGAATTTATTCAGTCGTTTGTTGAACGATTGCCTACTTTGTGAATTGTTAGCCGCAAAATAGGCGAACAATTACCTACCTGACTGAATATACTTTCCACGTTTTGAAATTGTTCTTTTAATACGTGAAAAGTATGGAAAATACGCCAATAAAATACTGATTTGAGTTAGAAAAAAGAATGTCCCTAAAATTCCAACTCTTCAAAAAAGAGAACTTACTCGCCGTTCAAAGTATAGAAGAAAAAAAGTGTTAAAACGATTATTCATAAATCACCTTTGAAATACTTTAGGACATCTTTGAACACACTTGAACATTTTTGAATACGTTGATTTTATCGACCACTATAAAACATTTCAAAGCTAAAATATAATTTTAGAAAAAACCTTTTATTTTCAAGGGATTAGATTGAATCGGGGTGACAGGATTCGAACCTGCGACTTCCTGCTCCCAAAGCAGGCGCGCTAGCCAGACTGCGCCACACCCCGTGTTAATGAATTATTTAATTTAGTTGATCCAGTTTACAGCAATTCGGATATTAGACAATGCCCCTTAGCGAATACCTTGCCAATATGAAGAATTAACACCAATCGCTGTTCCTGATCGGTTGTTTGGTACGGTTGCCGGAGTAATTGGTTGGCTGTTTGCGTTTGTTACGGAAACAGAAGTTCCGTTTTGCGGCGAACCCGGCAAAACCGGTATCGCCACACTATTGTTGGCAACACACTCTATAAACAGCAGAACATTCGCTCGGCTGGACGGCGTAATATTTTTTGCCAAACCGGAAAAAAAGTTTTGCGGTTCCGTCTGTTCCGAATAGTTTGGAAGCGGAATTGTTCCTAAATCCAAAAGTAAAATTTTATTTTTGGGCCAACGAATCATTTCATCCAGATTAAAACACGCAACTTGCGGAGCCTCAATCTGAATACGTTGGCGCGGATTGGTGGTTGTCGGTGCGTCAATCATCAGCGGAATCATCTTTTCGATTTGGACAATATCCAGTTTGATTGTTGCCGCAATATCCAAACCGTCCAGAAAAGAAAGCGGAACAAACGAAACGCCAAAACCTTCGTCGATTGTTACGCGGTCTTCCGCATAACCGTTGAGGGCTGCGGAACTTATCTGCACATCCCGAAGATATGTTCTCTGCTTTTTCGACACAACATTATGAGCGATTCCGTTTGGTATCAGGAATTGAGGCGGGGCAATTTCCTTAAAATCTGCCCGGCGTGCCAATTCCTGCAGCAATGCCTGTGCTCCTTCCCGTTCCAAAATCCAACCCTGAATTCCCGGACTGGCAATCCACATCGGGCGTAAATATTGATGCCCTTTGGCAATCCAATCCGGACGCGACAACGAAATCATCCGAATTGTACAGGATTCATTGAAAAATTGAGGATTCACAAAACGATCCACAATATCCGCAACAACCAGTTGCACCTCTTTCGTGTGGTAAACGTAAAGTTTTTCGGAATCCGCTGTTAAAATTCCAAACGGCGGCGAATGCCATGTTTTAATTCCCGTCTGACGTAAAATCCAATCGACAACCGTTTGTTCCGGCTGAACGGTTGCCGGAAAATTACGCCCTTTGGTGTAAGGTGTGATATCGTATTCACGCCAGAATTGGTCGTGAGATTGGGGAATTTTTTCCAAATTGGTTGTGATTTTGGCGATTCGGTCGCCGAGTTTACTGTCTCGTGAACGAATCAACCGTCCGGGACGTGCGGCGGTATCGGTTGCCGGTTGATCGGCGGCGGGTGCGGCGGCTAAGGGTTGCAGCGGGTTCGGCGCCGCAACATCCGGCGGTGTAAATGCAGCAATTCCCGATGGTTGTATCTGTTGCGTTTCAGCCGGACACGGAAATAACCATGACAAACCAAAAATCAAAAATAATCCTATAAAAAACCGGTAGCACATGGAAAAACAACTCCATCGAAATTTTGAAATCATGCTTTGAGATAAAATAAGCGGCGGAGTATAGAAAATTTGCCGGTTTATTGCAAGAGCAAATCAGGCGGGGCGAAAACAAAAAAAGAGCCGGAAAAATACACATCATTTTCCGGCTTTGGCAAGATTCCCATTAAATGAAAATGGTTCTCTAAGTTCCGGGTATTGTTTAGGCGATTGATTTTCCGAATGATTTGCATTTTTCAGCGTCGTCACCGGACGGGGCTTCATTGACGATCAACGATTCGGCGATAAGAACGGCGCCGGCTTTTTTCATCCGGTCTGTCCAGTCCCGCATCCATTGACCGTCGCCCCAACCGTAAGAACCGAACAAAGCGAGTTTTTTACCGTTGACTTTACCTTCAACAGAAGCGATAAACGGTTCAAATTCGCTGTCTTCCAGTTCTTCGCTTCCCATTGACGGGCAGCCGAGAAACGCAACATCGACATCGGTAACATCGGCAACATTTGCTTTGGCAGCTTCTTTGAGAACCACTTCCGCGCCTGTGGAGGCGGCTCCTTCCTGAATTAATTTTGCCATTGTTTCGGTGTTTCCGGTTCCCGACCAATACACGATGGAAACTTTCATTGTGAAATTCCTTTCTTTTTCTTGAAACATGAGTTTGGTTTACAAAACTTGCTTTATTGTAGTAAAAGAAAGAAATCTGTCAAGCGTTACTGAAAAAGTTAACAGTTCAAAGTGAAGAGTTAATAATGGAGGACATAAGCGGATTCAATACATTGCGGCAATAATTCCGCTTGCGTCCTCCACTATTAACTATATCTCTATAAACTATTAGTTATAAGGTTGTTTTGTTTGGGAATAAGGTTGAAAATAAGGTTAGGTTGAAACATTCCGCTGAATAGATACAAATGATTGAATCGCCGGACTTTTAAGAAAAAATTCCGCTGAAATATTGCCCAATCCCAACTCCCCAAACCCCCAATCCCAATCCCATAACAGGGACAAAAGGAACTATTAGGGACGAAAAGAGCATTTAGGGACAATTGTCAATGATCAAAAAATAATTTATTTTTAATTCCAATTGTTTTTTTGCTTGCCCTTAATGCCGCACAATACAGACAAAATACCGTAAACAAAGCACAAAACGGCTTAATTCGAGAATCTATTGGCGGAAAATCTCATTCTTCACGGCAATTCCAAAACGCAGAGATTGATTTTTTGAAAATTTTGGTAATAATCAGTCCCTCAAATAATTCCTGCGGTTGGAATTTGTCCGGCAAAGCCGTTAAATGTTTGTTGTTCTTTTTAACACGAAAAGTACAAAATATTACAAAAAAAGACGGTAAATTCCTCCGCAAAAACTTCGTGCCTTAAAAATATCCGCCCCGAAAAATATCAAATCATAGAAACAATTGATATGAAAACAAACCGTCCCCGCCAAAAAATAACAAATTCCCCCGATAAATTAACAAAAAAATCCATTTTTCAGGTTATAAAAGAAGGAAATATCGAAAATATAAAAAGGCTGGTTGATAGCGGGGTTGATTGGGACATAACCAATAATGCCGGAACCGCCCCCATTCATGTCGCCGCCGCAAATCATAATAATATTGACGTTTTGGAATATCTTGCCTCGTTGGAAGCGGATATTCACGCCGCAGATGATTCCTACCGAACCGCCCTCCATTACGCCGCAGCCTATAACTCCAACCCCAAAATTTCAGAATACCTCCTCGCCAAAGGTCTTGATGTTAATGAGGAATGCCTGAACGGTCTGACTCCCCTACATCTCGCCGCATCCTTCAATACCAACCTTGCCGTTTTGGAAGTCCTCATCGCCGCCGGCGCCGATGTAAACGCCTTAGGAAATAAAGGGGAAACTCCTCTGCATTGCGCCGCTGAAACAAATCCCAATGCGGAGGTGTTGAAATTTCTCTTCTCTCAAAATGCGGAGATTGATGCGAAAGATTTTGACGGCATGACCCCGTTTCAATATGCCGCATGGAATAATCCCAGTGTCGATGTTCTGGAATTTCTCGCCGTACAAGGAATTGAAATAAACGACGGAGATGACAACGGCTTAACGGCTCTCCATTACGCCGCCGGTGAAAATCCCAATGTCGAAGTTCTCAAATTTCTTGTTGCCCAAGGAGCGAAAACTGATATTCGGGATGATTACGGTGCAACCCCGCTCCATTACGCCGCCGGCGAAAATTCCAATATCGCTGTTCTAAAATATCTTGTTGCAAAGACTGAGGAGATTAACATTCAGGACAATCAGGGAAGAACCCCTTTTCATCACGCCGCCCAAACAAACCCCAATCCCAACATTTTGAAACATCTCGCCGCTCACGGCGCCGTCGTCAAATTAAAAGATTACAACGCGGCAAGCGCCTTACTTCTTGCCGCTGAAACAAACCCCAGTCTCGAAGTTCTGAAATACCTCGTTTCGCTGGGATTGGACGTCAATGAAAGCAACCTCAGAAAAATGACCGCCTTGCATTTGGCGGCGGGAAAAAATTCCAATCCCGATATTTTGGAATTTCTAATATCCAAAGGTGTGTACGTCCATCACCTCGATATAGACAAAGCAACCCCGTTGCATTACGCCGCTCAAACGGAGGCGGAAAATTTTAAGGATATTCTGGGCTGTCTTCTTCGGCACGGAGCCAAAATCAATGTCATAGATGGACATTTCCGGTCTCCGCTTTACTATGCCATCAAAAAGTTCGGACGTAAAAGCGAAATTGTTGCTTTTCTCAAAGAATGTGGGGGTATTGCTCTTACTTGGAGGGTAATTTCTGTTATTGTGGCGTGTCTGCTTCTGGCGATTTCTGTTGTCGGCGGAATTTTCTATTTCTTATGGCGGTTTATTTGTTATCTCTGGAACGGTTAAGCGTTTGGCTGCACGCGGCAATTGCCCATTAAACGGAACCTTCAAAAAACAACTCTTTTCGTATCTATTCGGTTCTATTCGGTGGAATGTTTTTTTCTCCTAAGTCCGAAGAGCGAGATGTGCATAACCGGCGGTGAAGCAAAGCGAAACCGCCTGATCGGAATTTCCCAAGATAGGTAATGTTTCGCCGAAGGGTTACGTCGGTGTTAGCCGACCCTCAATTTTTACAATGTTGGTTGTTTGAATTGCCTATCGGCAAACAATCGCTCGGCGAGCGATTGCCTACCTTATGATTGCCGAATTTTTAGGTTGTTTTTGTTTTTGATTAGGAAATCAAGAGGTTGGAAATCCGCTTGCGCCGCTCTCCCGCATCAAGAATATTAACACCCATCAATAAATTACAACATTGGAATCTTCCCCGCCTTTGCACTCCCAAAAAACAAACCCGCAAATATCATCAAATCTGTTGCCGCTGAGTCCCTTGACGAACTCCCCAAAAAATCAGATAATTATCAACACTTTCAACAATAACCCCTTAATAATCACAACAATAAAATTTACGTGATTTTGTTTTTTGATTCTTAACCGTGTTTGAGATAAAATTGGGCGTACAAAACGGCTCATTAAAAAACCGACCCCTTTGAATGTTCAATAATCTTCCGGTTAACCGGTCAAATTTTATTTTCCTGTTTACAACTTTTACCAGAAAATATTGATAATTTTATGACTCCTGAAAACGACCCTTCTAACAATCGTTCTTTAAGTTCTGTTCTTTCCTCTTTCCGAAAACGTTTGATCGGTTCCCAACGGAATCCCGACGCATACCGTCCCAAACCGGATATTCCTGTTGTCGGCGAAGAATCCAACCAAATTAAAACGGAAACCAATGCGCCGGAAGATGGAAAAACCAATAACCCCGATATTCAAGAACCCCTCGCCGAAAATACCGATAAACCGTTGCAGAATGTTCCGGCAACCGCAGTAAGCAGAGTTCCAATACCAAAAATCCGTGCCGGTAAAATGTCGGACGATCTGGAAGATGAATTCAACGCGGTTTTTAGCGGTGAATCGCTCGGCGATTCGCTTGAGGCTTTGATCAGTAAATCGGAAGCGATTGCGGATCAGGCAATTTTGGAACCGGAAACAAAACTCAAAGCAACCGTCATCTCGCTTCACGGCGACAGCGTCTTTCTTGATCTCGGATCACGGGAACAAGGTGTTGTTTCGCTCAAAATGTTTCCGCCGGACACCGAGCCGAAACCCGGTCAATCGCTGGAAGTTACGGTGGTTCGCTTCATGCCGGAGGAAGGACTTTACGATGTTTCCGTACCGTTAGCCGCTGCGGATATTCATGATTGGTCGCAAGTTCATGAAGGAATGATTGTCGAAGCCAAAATTACAAAAACAAACAGCGGCGGTTTGGAATGTGAAGTCAACAGGTTGCGCGGTTTTATTCCCATCAGCCAAATTGACCTTTTCCGTGTTGAAAATACAGAACAATATGTCGGTCAAAAATTGAACTGTATTGTCGAAGAAGTCGATATTGAACGACGCAATTTGATTTTGAGTCGGCGTGCTTTGCTAAATCGCGAACGTGAAGAAAAACAAAAAACTCTTTTCGCCGAATTTGAAGTCGGTCAGATTCGCGAAGGATTGGTACGAAAAATAATCGATACCGGAGCGTTTGTTGATCTTGGCGGAGTTGACGGATTTATTCCAATCGGCGCTTTGGCTTGGGGGCGAATCAACCATCCAAGCCAAGTTTTAACCGAAGGAACTCGTGTTAAAGTCCGAATTTCCAAAATTGACGAAACAACTCATCGGGTTTCTCTGATTTACCGCGATGACGCTTCCAATCCTTGGTCGAATATTTTGGAACGGTTTCAGGAAAAGACCTTAGCTCGCGGCAGGGTTGCTAAAATCATGGATTTTGGGGCGTTTATTGAATTGATGCCCGGCGTGGAAGGGCTGGTTCATATTAGCGAATTGTCTTCCAAACGGGTTGGGAATGTTCGCGAGGTTGTCAAGGAAGGCGAGTGGGTTGATGTTTATATTCTGTCTATTGATTCCGAAGCGAAACGAATTTCCTTGTCCATTAAACAAGCCGTTTCAATAACATCGGAACTTGAAAGTGTTCGGGAAAACGCAACGGAAAACGGTGCGGAAAATACCGGCGGAAGTTCCGACGCCAATGTTTCCGGTAGCGCTTCCGGCAATGCCGCCGCAGCTGGAACCGAATCCAAAAATTCGGAATCGGTTCGATCAACGTTGAAAATTAAAAATCCGCACAAAGGTCCCCTTAAAGGCGGAACCGGTCAGGCAACCGGCGGCGAAACCTTCGGCTTAAAATGGTAATTGGTTTTTT
>JAITQV010000346.1 GCA_031288765.1 Planctomycetaceae bacterium | reverse complement strand
ATTTTTAAGTTAGCGAAAAGGTTTAATGGATTGTTAAAATTTTCGCGGTCGTATTTTTCCCTGAATACGCACCGGTAACCCCTGTATCCTCAGAAATCCGCCGGCATCATTCTGATTATAGGCACCGCCACCCTCCATCGTCGCAATCCCCTCATCATACAAACTGTTTTCACTGCTCCGGCTTTGAACAAAAATATTGCCCTTGTAAAGATTCAGAACAACTTCACCGCTAACCGGCTTTTGCGCCTCCTTAATAAAAGCAAGCAGCGCATCCGTTTTGGCGTGATACCAGAAACCATAATAAACCATCTCCGCAACCTCCGGCGAAAGCCGATCCCGTAAATGCATTAAATCACGATCCAACGTTAATTGTTCCACATACCGGTGAGCATTGTACAAAATCGTCATGCCGGGCGCTTCGTACACCCCGCGGCTTTTCATACCGACAAACCGGTTTTCCACCATATCAATTAATCCGATACCGTTGCGACCGCCAATCCGGTTGAGTTCCTTGACCACACCGATTGCATTTTTTTTCTTGCCGTTCACCGCGACAGGAACACCGCTTTTGAATGTTACCGAAACTTGTTCCGTTTGATCCGGCGCCTGTTGCGGCGTAACACACATGCCCAATTCAATCGACTGAACCCCGCACACGTCCAGCTTTTCGAGAATCCCCGCCTCATGACTAATATGAAGACAATTTTCATCACTGCTGTACGGTTTTTGAAGCGACGCCTTCACCGGAATCTTTTTCCGGCTGCAATACTCAATCATCTGAGTTCGACCCGGAAATGTCTTGCGAAATTTTTCGTCACGCCACGGAGCAATAATTTCAATATCGGGATTCAACGCTTCGGCGGCTAATTGGAAACGGCATTGGTCATTGCCTTTGCCGGTGGCGCCGTGAGCGTAAACCGCCGCCCCAACCTCTTGAGCTACTTGAAGACAAACCTTTGAAATAATCGGACGAGCAATCGAAGTACCCAGTAAATAAACGCCTTCATACTTCGACTGAAATTGCAAAATCGGAAAAGCAAAATCACGGCACATTTCATTTTGAACATCAACAATCCGCGATGAAGCCGCTCCAATCTTTTTGGCTTTGTCAAGAATTGCCTGACGATCTTCACTCGGTTGACCGAGATCAACGTAAACGGCATGAACTTCATACCCTTGATCCATAAGCCACCCCAAAATAACCGAAGTGTCAAGACCGCCCGAATACGCCAATACACACGCCTTTTTCATAATCACAATAATATTAAAAGTTGAAAGTTAGTAATATTTCAGCGGTTTTATTTTTTTTCCGGCGGACAACCGCACGGAAACCGGTTGTTTGCCGACATTTCCTTTACAAAACCGCAAAAAAATCAACAATAAACCCCAAAAATATCGAAAATTGTTGTTCTACAATTGCTCATTGCTGTTCTACAATCAGTCATTGTTGTTCTACAATTGCTCATTGCTGTTCTACAATTGGTCGTTGCTGTTCTACAATTGCTCATTGCTGTTCTACAATTGGTCATTGCTGTTCTACAATTGGTCGTTGCTGTTCTACAATTGCTCATTGCTGTTCTACAATTGGTCGTTGCTGTTCTACAATTGGTCATTGTTGTTCTACAATTGGTCGTTGCTGTTCTACAATTTCCGCATTTTGCCCGTCCAAGTGTTCAAAAAAGATGCAAATTCACCCAAAATCGCTGCAAAATGAAACATTCGGCGGAATGATTACGAAAGTTAAATGTTAAACCTCAAAAATCACTCCGGCAATTCAAGAACAACCATTATTCAAAAACAAGCATTGTGTTCTATTTTCGTCCTCCTCCGCCGCCGCGCGGCAACCGGACATGATGCGCAATATTGTTTTCGATTAAATGATGAATTGCTTCGTCCCAACTTGGAATATTTTTATGGAGTTGTATCAAATCATTGTCTTCGTTTGAATCATCTTCGTATGAATCCGTGTTTGATTCAATATCATTGGTTGTTTCTTCGGGCAACGGGCGATAATCCTTATTGGATCTATTCCTTTCTATATTTTTTCCTCTCCGGTGTTTATTGTAGGAAGGTTCGGGTTCGGCGAATTTCGGCTCTTCCGTTTCGGTATCCCACACCGGCACGTCTTCCCAATAGGTTGCCGTTTCCAAACGTTTTTCTTCATTGCCGGATTTTGTGTCGAATTTTGTGCCGGATTTTGCGGCATACCGTTCCGTTTTTTCTTCACGTTGTTCAAACCGAGTTCCGCGTCGCCCGCGTTCCCGAACCGACTCGCGAGGTCTTTCCGCAATTCCCGATCTCTCAAAATAGCCGTCGTTTTTCCCGGAATAGTCTTCGTTTACCGCAAAAGGTTGTTCCTTCTCAATCTCCGAACGCCGTGAAAAAGTCTTCGGACGGTCATCCGAATAACCATAAAACTCATCATTTCGTTTTCTTGGGTCAATTTCTTCAAATACCGTCAATTCCGATGTCTGTTCTTCTTCGCTGAAAATAGAACGCAACCGTTTTTCCGCTTCCGTATCGTCTTGTTCTGTTTCCATAAGATTTTTCAGAGCGGCGGATTCTTCGGATTCGGGGGTTGGTTCGTCGAACATGGACGGCAATTCCCGAAACGGTCGTTTTTTATCGTGATGATATTTTAACTGTCTGTTGGGCGGATTGGAATTGGAATTAGTGTTGAAACCGCCGGGTTGTCCGGTGTTTTGGTCTGTTTCAACTGTTGCGGAAGTGTTGGAAAATTGTCCGGGCGAAACCGACGATTCCAAATTTGTTCGGGATTCGGAAGTTCCCAGCACGCCAATCTGAGACGCAACTTTCGACCAAGGATCCAATATATCAACAATCGCTTGAGTATGTTCTTCCGTGCAAATTGTTTTTTCGGAAGTTTTTTCCATATCCAAAAACACATTTTCCGTATTGAAATGGGTTACGGGGGGTTTTGTTCCTTCGGCAACCGGTTCCGGCGGCTCATTTACGGGAGGAGTTCCGAACAAATTGATTTTCGGAAACCGTTCAAAGAATTTCTTTTTTATTTCTTGTTTTAGCGGGGAAGGCGGCATTTCTTGTGCGATGGTTATAGTTTCGGTTTCGTCCGAAAGTCCTTTAGCGAAGGAATCCGGTTCCGGTTCGGGGGGATTGGAACACAATGCGGTATTATCTTGAATTTCCGGCGGATTGGCGATTATTCCCGACGGTTTATCCGCAACCTTTTCTTGATTTTCTTCCGAAATTAAACTTTCCTCCGAATCCGAAATTGTTTCCGAATTCGAATTATTGGACTTGTTTGGATTATTAATTCCAAATTGGAGAGCAAGTTCCGACCAATGATCGTCAAAAAAAATATCTTTTTTCATAAGCTTTTTTAGTTGTTAATAGTTAATAATTAGCAGTGAATAATGTTGCAAGCGGAATCAATTATTTGATTTATTCTATTGGGAGAGTTCAAAAGGCGGACGAAACATATTGCCTGTCTTTTGATTACTCTCTGTAAAACAAAATTTTCAAGTGCAAAGAGTATATCTGATTTTTTTCAGAAAGGAAGGAAGTAAGACGGGCGAATTTAAATTTTCGCATTTTATTTAGTTGTTTATTAAGCACTGATGCGGGGCAAGCCCTCATTATTAGTTAATAATGGAGAGTTCGCAGGCGGAATTTATTGTCTGATCTATGATTTTGGGATTTATTTGATTGTTATGATTATGTTTTTAAAAATCGGATAAATCAAATAAATCATAATTCGGACAATTGATACTGCTTACGAAGATTTTAATTCCGCAGGGCGAGATGTGCGTAACCGGCAGTGGAGCAAAGCACAACCGCCGGATCAGAATCTCCCAAAGTAGACAACCTTGTAGTTAATAGTTTATAGTGGATAGTTAATAGTTCGCAAACGGAATTATTGGGTTGCGGTAGGAAATCCGCATGCGACACTATTAACTATTAACTACTAACTATTAAACTATTTCCTTCCTTTGACTTTCACAAGAACCAGATGTTCGTATTTCCAGACGTGTTCAATATCAAACTTTTCCGAAATAACATCAGGAGGAAAGTCTGTAATTATGACTTCCGGTACAAAATCCGGATCGTAATTCGATGACTTTTGAAGATATTCAGGATAAATAACCCATTCAATTCGGTAATTACGATTGAAATTACGAAGAATCGCCCAAAACGGATATTCCCAACGATCATTTATGGGGTCTAATGCCATTCCGATTTTTGTACAACCCAATTTGTCGATTTCATTGGTGATCGACAAATGATCAATCATGTATAAAGGAACTTATCGGAAATATTTGTATTTCCGGTGAAACAAATAAGTGTTGCGAAAAGAACGGACAACAAAGTAATTTTCCAGAAGTTCCGGATTTACTACGGAAATATCCACATCAACGATTTGTCCTTCCGTAACGGAATGGTTGAAATTTCCTTGTGTTGTTTCCGGCGGATTCGTCGCCGGTCTTGTTTCCGTTCTAACAATTGCGTCCAACGGATTAAAAAACATTGAGTTGGCAACCATGAAAACAATATAAAGAAACGAAATTCCTAAAAGTAACGGAATAAACTGACCGATACGTTTTGCGTTCAAAATACGGCAAAGCCCAATGGCAATAAACGGAATACCGCCAAGAAAATTGGGAAGCAATAACCGTGCGCCAAACGGTTGCCAACGAAACAATGCGGAAAAAAGCAGAAATCCCAAAATAGTAAGTCCAATGTAGATGATCAAATAACGGTGTTGATGTTTGTATTTGGGAAGAATGAGTTGTTGATTTTCCGAATCCGAACTTGTTGTTGAGTTAGTTTCTTGATTCGATAATTCATCAGAATGTTTTTTTGTTTTGCGTTTGGAAGAAGTTTTTTCGGCTTTCCGAAAGTCTGTTTTCTGAGAGTTGGGAAAAAATAATTTACGGCATTGGTTTGAACAATAGGTTAGTGAAACAATACTGAAAAGAATAATGAGCAACATATTACCGGAACGGTAATCGTCAAGAATAAAGATGGTTTCGTATTCATAAGGAATAGTTCCGACTCCCGTATAACTTGTTTGCGAATCTCCCCATGTAATACCGAAAACACGATGTAATTGAATCAAAAAATTTTTATTGTACTGATTTACCGTTTCACTGGGAACACGAAGTTGCATTCCGATATTTCTAACAGCATTGGAAAAAGTTACGTCAATACCAAAACGAAGATTTCTTACCATTTTTTGGTGATGAACAGGACCGAACAAATGACCGCACGCATGAACATTACGGACAAAATACGGTACGTTAAATATAAGGAATCCTAAGATTAAAAAACCATAAACGG
>JAITQV010000257.1 GCA_031288765.1 Planctomycetaceae bacterium | reverse complement strand
CAACAGTTGCGGCAATCGAAGGCAACGGACGTCAATATTGCCCGAAAGCCAATACCGGTTGGGATAAAAAATATCCGTCTATGTTTGTTATCAAAGACGGAACGCTCGGAACATTCATTCTGAACGAATCGGGATTGGGTTTTTCTAAATAAAAATCGTGCGATTTTTCAGCCATTGGGTATATTTTCAAAAAATGAAATTTAAGTAAGATAATTACAAAGAAATTAAACTGTGATTTATCTGAACATTTTATTCGACTGATTATAAAATTGAGTTTTCATGTTTTTAAGTCAAATGAAATTCATAGTACGAACCATATAATGAAACTTTATATTGAAGGTAATTATGGTGATGCCAATGGCTAAAACAAAGGAAAAAATACCGCAAAGAATGCTTTTTGAAGAGAATTATTTAATACGGACTTACCGGCAATTAACCACAAATCCTGATATTGCTCTTGCGGAACTTGTTGCTAATGCGTGGGATGCCGGCGCATCTTGTGTTGAAATCAATATAAATAACAATGAACAAAACAAAGAAATTATTACTATTCAGGACGACGGCGTTGGTATGACAAAAGAAGAGTTTCAAAAACGATGGCGAACTCTTGCTTACAACCGAATTGCTCATCAAGGAACACAAGTAGAATTTCCTAACGAAAAACAAAACTATAAACGTGTTGCTTATGGGCGTAATGGTATTGGTCGTCATGGTTTACTTTGTTTTGCAGATAGTTATGTTATTATATCAAAATCAGCTAAATCACATGAGGTATTTTCTTATCGGATTTCTCTTGGAACAAATGAAAATCTGCTTATTTTTGAAGAAATTGATATTGATCAATCTTCATATTCGTCACACGGCACGCAATTGTCTGTAGAAGTTCAAAAAAATCACATCGGAAGAAAAAAAATATTGCAATCACTATCCCGCCGTTTTCTTTATGATCCGCAATTCAAAATAATTGTTAATGACGAACCGGCTGGTCTGGAAAATTTGAATCCATTGAAAACAATCACAATTCCGGTGAACGGTTTTTCACTTGAAATGATAATTTTACGGGCTCTCGGCAATATTGAACCGGGAATTGCCTTTTGGCAAAGCGGAAGATTAGTGGGTCAGCCGTCTTGGATGCTTGGCAGCGAAATGATTGCCGATAAACGTACTAAAACAGGAAAAGATTACGCCGTTATTGTTAAAACAAATGATTTGGCAAAATTCATTCTGGAAGATTGGAGCGGTTTTCGTTCGGATTGTATGGAAGAATTACAGCCGGTATTTGATAATGTTAAAGAACATTTTATTGACTATTGCCGAAAAATTAATCAGGAAAATTACAAAACAACGACGGAAGGATTCAAAGATGAATTTTCAGAAAAGTTACGGGATTCTTCTACATTAGTAAATCTGGAATTTGAAGAGGCGTTGCGTGAAGTTCTTCAAACTTATCCCACCGCGTCGCACGCAACAATCAAAGCCGTTCTTGACACTGTTATTCAACTCGGCAGAAAACGGGGCGGCACAGAATTATTACAACAAATTATCAATATGGAAGGAGGCGAAATTGAAAAACTTAACAATCTTTTACATGAATGGACGGTACAAGAGATTTATGTTGTTCTTGATGAAATTGATCGGCGTATTCGTACCATAGACACGATTGCGAAATTATCTGATGATGACAATACACGTGAGTTGGAAATATTACATCCGTTGGTTACGGAAGCGCGTTGGGTATTTGGACCCGAATTTGATTCACCCGAATATACTTCCAACCAATGGCTTCTCACAACAGCAAAAAAATTATTTCCTACGGACAATTTACAAAAACTGACAGTACCTCACAAACGGGCGGATCTTGTTATTCTTGCCAATTCTACCATTTCATTAACCGGAACACTTCATAGTGATCCTCAATACGGCGATATGTCTTTAACTGATCGTGTTTTATTAATAGAATTAAAAAAAGGGCGTTCGAATATTATACGGCAAAATTTAAGTCAGATTGAGGAATATGCAGATGAAATCTATGGTATGTCTCCGCGAAAAGATATATCTGTTAAGGCTTTTCTTATAGGTCATGGAATTGCAGGAAATTTAAGTGATTCTTCACGTTGTAACGGAAATGCAAATATTTATATCCGAACTTATAGCCATCTTGTTGATTCCGCGCGAAACCGCCTTTTTCGGTTACGTCAAAGTTTACATGATCACTACGAAAATTTACCGGATAGTAAACTTTATCGCGGTTTATTACCGGGATTTTAAAATCTGTAATATTACAACGAAATTTGTGTTTTTGGCGTAGGTTCTTAAATAATGCTAAGAATAATTTATTGATAACAAATTCCGTATATTTCGTGTATTCAACGGTTAATAAAATAGACAATTATGAACGGAAAAGTGTTGACAGCCCGAAGCGGAGGAATTTATCGTGCGAATTGTTTTGGTTCGATATGATATTGCCGGACTTTGTAACGCAAAATTCTTGATGTTGTTCCGAGATCAATCGCTGCCGCTGCCATATTACCTCGGCTTCGTTTTAGGGCGTCCATGATAATATCCTGCTCAAAGACGGCAACACGTTCTTCGAGAGTTCCCGAACCTGTTGTATTTGTTACGCGGCTGGTTTGTAACGTCGGCGGCAGGTGGTGTCCGTGAATCACATTATCCTGACTTAGTAAAATGGCACGCTCAATCGTATTTTCCAACTCCCGAACATTCCCGGGCCACCGGTAACCGGTCAAAAGATCAATCGCGGAAGCACTAATTCTTTTAATTGATTTATTTAAGCGTTTCGAATTAGTTTCGATAAAATGGTTGGCAAGAAGCATAATATCGCCTCGGCGGTCACGAAGCGGCGGTAACATAATTGGAAAAACATTGATTCGATAATACAAATCGTCCCGAAATCGTCCTTCGGTCATTGCTTCTTCGAGATTGTGATTTGTTGCACATAATAATCGGATATTTGCTTTTCGTGAAATATTGCTTCCAACCCGTTCATAAGTACGCTCTTGAATAACCCGCAGAAGTTTTACCTGAATAATTGGCGAAAAGTCGCCGATTTCATCAAGGAACAAAGTTCCGCCTTCCGCTTCTTCGATACGTCCTTTTCGTTGCGCCACTGCTCCGGTAAAGGAACCTTTTTCGTGACCGAAAAGTTCGCTTTCGAGCAGATTTTCATTGAGAGCCGCACAATTCACTTTGATAAAGGGACCTTTTGATCGCGGGCTGGCGACATGAATGGCATGAGCGACGAGTTCTTTTCCGGTTCCCGACTCGCCGCGAATCAATACGGTTGCATCGCTTGGTGCAACCTGATAAATTGCCTGATAGACTTCCCGCATGGCGTTGGAGTTACCGATAATATTTTCCGGGCGGAAACGTTCCTGCAATTGATTTTTGAGCCGTTGGTTTTCTTGTTCGAGCGAATGTTGTATTTCTGCCGCCTGACGCCGCACTTTCACATCGTAAGCAATCATACTGGCGATAATTTTGAGGATTTGGAGATCGTGATCGAGAGACAAGGGATCGGATTCATAGACGCGATCAACGGAAAGTGTTCCGAGCACTTCATTTTCGCAGACAATAGGTACGCAAATAAAACTGACTTCGCTGTTGATTTTTTGTTTTCGATTATAAATCCGGTCTAAAAAATTCGGTTCTTCGGAGACTTTTGGAATTGCGACCGGCAATCCGGTTTCGACAACATGTCCGACAATTCCTTCACCGCGGCGGTAGGTTAATTTTCCTTGTTCAAAAGGCGTGGCATCCTGTGCGACTTCGAGGATTAACCCTTCTTTATCGGGAGTTACGAGCAGGATGATACCGCGGGTTAAACCGAGTTCGTCATGCAGCAAATCGAGTGTTGTGGATAAAACGACCTGCTGATCGAGTTCGGAGCTGAGCAAACGGCTTAGATTTAGAATTGTTTCTAACTCCATTGCCCGCCGTGAATTAAGATATGTTTGATCCATTGTATTGATAACAAATGTTAAGGATAGCAGAATTGTCGGGAACAAATGTGCCGGTTGCAAATTTGTTCTGAACAAGTTATCTTACTACAAAATTGTATCTTGTCAACAATACAACAACATATTTGTCTTCTTTTTTGTTTTTCGCCAACCAATTTTCGCGATATTTCAGCGGAATTTTTTAATCACATAAGAATTATTGCCTTGCAACACCATGCCGAACGCCAAGACGACAGTAAAACCGTTGCCGATTGTCCAAAACAATCCTTTGTCCGAAAGGAAGGATAAAAACATGCGTGAATGGTCGTAAATCATGTTGACCAAAGACATTAAATGGATAATTGGTCTTTCCGTTGTATTAGTAATTTAACCAATTGGCGGTTAAAATTGGTTGTTTTTGGTGTAAAAGTGAAAAAAACTCTCGAGAGATAATTTCTATCTCTCGAGAGATAGCTTTCATCTCTCAAGAGATAACTTTCATCTCTCGAGAGATAGCTTTCATCTCTTGAGAAATAGTTTTCATCTCTCGAGAGATAATTTTCATCTCTCAAGAGATAGTTTTCATCTCTCAAGAGATAGTTTTCATTTCACGAGAGATAATTTTCATCTCTCAAGAGATAATTTTCATCTCTTGAGAGATAATTTTTATCTCTCGAGAGTTTTTCCGGCTTTTGTAACATCTTTTCTTCCTTCTAAGCCCAACGGCTACCTACCTTTTGTTGATAACCTTCCGGCGGTTACGTTAGGAAATCCGCATGCGACACTATTAACTATTCACTATAAACTAATTACTGTTTCCGTTGTTTGACGACTTCGACCAGAATATCCGCACGGTCAGACGTGATACTGTCAACTTTCCAATCAAGAAGAGTCTCCATTCGGGGAGCGTTGTTCACCGTCCACGCCCAAACGTAAAACCCCTTCTCGTGCAAAAGATCAACCAGTTGCTTCGAAATCATGCCGTGCTCCAAACTCACAATATTGGTTCCGACTTTATTGGCGGCGTCCATGAGTTTTACTGCGAGCGTTTCGGCGTTTGATTCGGCGGAACCCTCCAATTTCCAACTGAAAATGTGGGCAAACTTCACCCGCGGCTCCAAACGTCTCACTTCGGCAAGCGACTTCGAGCGGAACGACACAATAAACACATCTTCAGTCATATCCAGTTTGCCGAGCAATTCAACAATATCCTTTTCGGTTCCGGGTTGTTTGATTTCGATAATAGGTGTACATTTTGTGCCTTTCAGAACTTTCAGATATTCCTCTAAGGTGGGAATTTGTTCTCCGGCAAATTGTTTGCCCTTCCACGAACCGGCGTCCAGCTTCCGTACTTCGTCAAAAGTAATTTTCGTAATATCCGCATCGGTTCCGGTGGTTCGTTTTGTATTTTGGTCGTGCGAAAGAACCGGAACACCGTCGGCGGTTCGATAAACATCGCATTCTGTCGAATCGGCTCCGACAGCAACCGCCCATTTGAAAGCAGTCAACGTGTTTTCGGGAGCCAAACCGGACAAACCGCGATGTGCCAATGTCAACGGCATTGCCGCTTTCGGAAATAACACCGGCTGAGGTAATACTGCCTGAGATAACGCTGCCGAAGAGGTTGTTTCCTGAGCCTGAACCAACACCGGCAAACCGCACAAAACAGCAAAGAACAAAATAGTGTAAAACTTTCTCATGGTTAATTAAATGGTTAAAAGGTTAATGGGTTAAGAGGTTAAAAAGTTACATTGTAGGAACAAATCGAAAAAACACAAGCTCTGTTTGTGGAATTTTGATTTTTGAACAATTTCACCGCCCGCAATACCGGACGGTGAATTGTTACGAAGTTACGAAAGAGCATCTAACCTATGAGCACCAATTTATTTTTTACCGAATCTTTATTTTGACGGATTTCCCAACATCAACCGTTTTTTCGTTTTTATCGGCGATGATTTCGATTTCCTCCGGTGTTGAATCAACGGACGAATATTTGAGATCAACCAGATTAAAAGATTCACGAACTTCATGATTGATCAATTCCATAGCCTTAGCATAACCGGCGGGATCTTTGTCGGGGTCAGGCAAAACAATGGCACTTGGTGCGGTTTCTTGT
>JAITQV010000227.1 GCA_031288765.1 Planctomycetaceae bacterium | reverse complement strand
ACTGAATAGATACAATTACTCTTTAACCGTGAAAACCACAAAAAAACAATCGGCTTAATATTTACAAAATACGACGTTTTTGCCATGTTTTCAATGTGTGAGCAGGTAAGGGAAAAGGTTTACTATCGGTTATTAACTACAACGGTCGTTTTGTTTGAAAAAAACAGGCTGAAAATAAAATTATGCGGAAACATTCCGCTGAATAGATGCCATCGGTTTCCGTCCTTTCTGAAAAATTGGTCTGTGAAAAAGGGGCGTATTAGTGTATAAATAGATTTAGTAAACAATTCTATTTTATCAAATATTCTGCAAACCAAATTAAACAGAACTATGACATTTCCTGAACGGGTTGGTCTTATTGCCGGTTGGGGGCGTTATCCGATTTATTTAGCCGAAGCCTTGAAACAACAGGGAATTAAAGTCTATTGTCTCGGGCTTGTCAACCATGCGGATTCCAAACTCAAAGAAATTTGCGATGATTGGGCTCCGCTTGGTCTTGGGCGTCTTCAAACGGCGTTCCGTTTCTTTCGCCAACACGGCTTGACGCACGGAACAATGGCAGGGAAAATTAATAAAACATTGCTTCTTGACCCGCTATTGATATGGCGGCAACTTCCCGATTTTTATACAATTCGTGTTTTTGCCCCGATTTTCCTAATGCGCCGGAAGGATTGTAAAGATGATACACTTCTCGGAACAGTTGTGAGGGCGTTTAGTGAAAATGGTATCCAACTTTTGCCGGGAACCGATTGGGTTCCGGATTTGCTTGTGAAACGACAAAAATTAACACGCCGAGGTCCCACAGCCGCAGAATGGAAGGACATTTGTTTTGGTTGGGGATTGGCGAAAGAAATGGGACGGCTTGATATTGGGCAGAGTGTTTGTGTCCGCAATCGAGCGGTATTGGCGGTTGAGGCGATTGAGGGAACGGACGAATGTATTCGCCGCGCGGGGTCGTTGAGTCCGGCAGAAGGTTTTGTTGTGGTCAAAGTCGCCAAACCGCAACAGGATATGCGTTTTGATGTCCCGACTTTCGGTCTTCTGACGTTGCAAACAATGTACGAATCCGGCGCCCGTGCTCTTGCGATTGAAGCGGGGCGAACAATTTTTATCGACCGGCAAGATGTTGTTGATTTTGCAAACCTGCACAATATTGTGATTGTGTCTATTCAGGAAGAGGACTGTACCCGCGAAAAATCCCCTTTTCCCGAATTCCCAACAGACTGAAAATAGTTGAGAGTTGAGAGCGGAAAATGGAGAGTTCGTATGCGGAATTCATTGTCTGAACTATGATTTTGGGGATTTGTTTGATTATTATGATTATGCTTTTAAAAATCATGTATCTATTCAGTCCTTTGTTGAACAATTGGGTAAAACAAACCTTATTTTTAACCTTATTTCCAAACAAAACAACCTTAGCAACAACATTTCCCACATCATAACTACCTTATTGCCTTATTAAAAAATAGAGAATAAGGTTGATTTTGTGAGGAAATTTGGGTTGCTAAGGTTGTTTTGTTCGGAAAAATCAGGTTAAAAATAAGGTTTGTCTTGCGCAATTGCTCAACAAAGGACTGAATAGATACGGAAATTCGTAAACATTGGAGGTTATGATTTCCGCGCGAAAACAAAAATTAGCCGGCTGACACCAACGCAATCGTTAGGTAAAAGCCCCTTGGCGAGCGATTGCCTACTTGTGAATTGTTAATCGTAAGATTGGCGAATACTTGCCTGCCTGACTGAATAAATACAATCTTTAAGAAAAAATTCCGTTGAAATATTAGGAAATAATCTTATCGAACTGCAAAATAGATAAAATAAGGAGTTTGGAGATACGGATTCTTCGTTAAAATCGGTTTATTTTTCCAAATCTGCAAGGTCGATTAAACCGATACACCTATAAGAGCCGATATAACCGAATGAATCATTTGATTCTAAAAGAAACATTGTTTGCAAATAAAATAATGTTCTTTGTCTATCGGTAGAGGAAATTAAAATGTCTTGCAGAATAAACCGGTTTTATGTTGCGATTTTAGGAGTTGCTTTTTTTGCAGTTCAGGCGTTTGCGCAACCGCTCCCAATGGACAAACAAACGAATCAGACGATATTACCGATTCGTGTTGTTAATGCCCATGCTCCCATTTATTTGGGACAAGACGAACCGACAACCGAACGAAAAGGTTTTGGTTTGGCGGATCGGATTAAGCGGATATTCACAAATTTGACCAGAGATGATGCGGAACCGGACGATGCGCCGCCGAATAATCCGCAGGATTCTGTTCGTTCCCTGACTTCGCAGTCTGTTCCGACGCGTCCGCCGAAACCGCCGACCGCATTGGAAATAAAGCAATCTGTTGAGAATCCGGATCAGCCCCCCGAACGGCGTGTACCCGATCGGCGTACCGCCCCCGAAAAACGACGCGAAACAACCAATTCCGCCGCCAACACCAACAAAACGCCCGTTCCGTCCGCCGGCGAAAATATTGACCGGAACATGGATTCGGAGGAGTCGGATGAATCAATTTATAAACGCATGAACACAATGCGTCAACAGATTTTCGATAAACAACATCTTAACGAAAACGCTTACCGTGAACTAAATTCGGTTAAAACCAATCGTGAAACGGTATTGAATACTCCCGCGGCGAGAACGGCGCAGGCAGTACCCCCGAACCGCACACCGCCGCAACGGGCAGTGTTGGATACCATGTTGGACGGAGCGGTTCAGACGCCGCAAGTTTCGGCAACTCCCAATACGATTTCAACGGATGATGAACCGGTTAACAAGCCGGTTGAAATTACCCGCCGGACGGAACGGAATAAAACAACAATTCCGGTTCGTCCTCAGACGGAATTTGACAATACGCATTTGAGTGAACCGATTCACCGACCGGAAACGGAACGCTCTATTGATAGGACAACGCCGACCCGCGATTTATCGGGATTCAACATTGAACCTAATAATATTAGTTCCCGTCCCGCAAATCCGGCAACGCAATCTTCGGTTCCGGCGGGGCAAAATGAGAACAATTTATTGCGAATGGCGCGACCGCGTGATCAAGAGAAAATTTCCAATATAGTGGAATACAAGATTGCTTCGAAAGATGTCCAATTGGATCGTTCGGCGAGAACAATCAGCACGGAACCGGAAACGGTATTGCAGGAAACGGCGTTGCGTGAGACCGGATTGCAGGGACACGGCGGAATTTCAGCCAACACCATTTCAGCCGGCACCATCTCAGCCAACACCAATTTGGAACGGGAAAAGAAATTGTTAGTCAGCCCGCGTCTCGAAGTGGAAACGGAAGGCGATCCGCGTGCGATTGTCGGTCAGGAAGCGCTTTACCGTATCAAGATTGTCAATCGCGGCGGTTCTTCGGCGGAACAAATTATTCTGACGGTTGAAATTCCCAATTGGCTCGAAATTGCGCAACCGGAAATCAGCGCCGGAACAACATCTCTAATTCCGCGTGAAGACAATAAAGAATTTCGGGATTTTGTTTGGAAAATCAGCCGTATTGAAACGCAGGCGGAAGAATTACTTGTGTTACACTTGATTCCGCAACAACGGAAATCGGTGGATTTGAGAATTAAATATGATTTTTTCAAACCGGCAACGGTTGCGAAAATTGTTGTTCAGGAACCGATTTTGGAGATGGAACTGCAAGGTCCCGACGAAGTTCTTTGGGGAACCAATGTCGGTTACAAATTACTTGTCCGCAATACCGGCAACGGCGATGCCGAAAATGTGAAGCTTGAATTACTTCAAACCGGTTCGGACATGAAATCCTGTGAATTAGCGGTTTTGAAGGCGGGTGAAGAGCAGGCAATTGATGTTGAGGTCTGGACGGGCAAACAGGAACATATTGACATTAATATTCAGGCAACCGGTCAATATGATATTACTGCTCGTGTGAATAAGCGGGTTAATGTGTTACGACCTAATATTGTTATGGCGGTTGATTCGCCGACGGTTCAATTTGTCGGCAGTCCGGCGGAGTTTCAGATTAAGGTTCAAAATATCGGCAATGCGGCGGCGCGGGATATTGTGTTATCGGCGGCGATTCCGTTGGGCGCCAAATTTATTTCGAGTACATCCGGCGGCGAGTTGACTCCTGAAAACCAGATTGTTTGGAAGATTGATTCTATTTTGGTGGGAGATGTTTTTTCGGCGTCGGTGGTTTGCGAACCGAAACGCGAAGGAACGTGTAAATTGGAAACTTCTATCGGTGATAAAAGCGGTGAGTTGGCGAGTTGTGTCGGATCGTTTGAAGCCGAAGCCATTGTGGAGTTAAAACTGGAAGTTGAAAATCCGCAAGGACCTGTTGAGATTGGTCAGGAAGCGGTGTACACCTTCAATCTGTTCAATCGCGGAACGAAAGCGGCGGAAAATGTTGAGATCAAGACGGCATTTGGCGGAGGTTTGGAGCCTTACGGGGTCGAGGGCGGAATCAATGCTTCTATGGTTGACGGTCAGGTCTTTTTCGATAAAATTCCAACGGTTGCATCGGGGCAAAATGTGGTGTTAAAAGTCAAAGCCAAAGCGGAGAAGCCGGGGAATCATCGGATGCGTACTGAGGTGATTTGTGCTGTTGCCAATGTTCATTTGGTCAATGAAAACACAACGTATTTTTATCAAAAGCAGAAGGGTAAAAGTACAACGGTAGTATCGAGTGATTCGGCGATTTCGGTACCGGTTTCGGGGTTACCTACCCAAGCGGACGATCCTTTTCTGAAATAAAAATTCCGAATACTATGAAGTAGGCAATCGTTTGCCGAAGGGTTTTCACTTAACGATTGCCTAACTTGTAGTAATATGGGTATGTTGTGTTGTATAGTGTTTGTAATTCTTTATAATACAAATACTTATAGCGTTTTTATAGCTACATGATTCGTAACTGTAGATATTAGTTGTGTCCAAGTTTGGACAAAATTAAAACCACAAAAGGAGCGAATCATGCAAAAAAATCTTAAATCACCCCCAAAAATGGGAAATAACGGCGGTACGGCGTTTGTTCGGATTGA
>JAITQV010000214.1 GCA_031288765.1 Planctomycetaceae bacterium | reverse complement strand
CTTTCGATTTATCAGGGACCGATTGATTTACTTCTTTATTTGGTGCGTAAGGAAGAATTGGACATTCGGGATATTCCGATTACGTTAATTTTAGAACAATATCTTGATTATATTGCGATATTGGAGGAAATTGATGTGAATATGGCGGGGGAATTTCTGGCAATAGCAAGCATGTTGATTGAAATTAAGTCGTTTGAGGTGTTACCGGGCGAAACCGGAGTTGAAGAGGAGATGGAAGATCCGCGTCAGGAGCTTGTCGAGCAGTTGTTGGCGTACAAAAAGTTCTGTGATGCCGCCAATACGTTGCAAGCCCGCAGCGAACACTGGCAATTACGGTTTCCGCGTCTTGCCAATGATTTACCGCCGCGTCCGCGCAACATGGCGGAAGAACCGATTCGGGAAGTGGAATTGTGGGATATTGTGAGTGCATTTGGTCGTATTCTTCGGGAAAATTCGCCGAAAGCCAAACACGAAGTCATCTATGACGAAACACCGATTTCAACTCACATGAAACGGATTTACCAACGGCTCAAAGCCGAAGAACGAATTGCGTTTCGTCAGCTTTTCGTGCCGGGTCAACATAAAACATTGATGGTTGGAGTTTTTCTTGCTTCGTTGGAGTTGGTTCGGCACGAATACGCCAATGTTTTTCAAGACGGTAATTTTGGCGAAATTGAGTTGACGTGTCGGCAAGGTGCAAAATCGCTTGATTTTGCTGCGTTGGACACGGTTGCCTGAAAATTTGGACTTTCCCAAAAAAATTAACGTAATATTTCAGGTTTTTTGTATCTATTCAGTCCTTTGTTGAGCAATTGCGCAAGACAAACCTTATTTTCAACCTGATTTTTTCCCGCGTCATTATTCGACAAAGAATGGAATAAACATACCCAACAATAAAAAATAGTATTTATTCTTGTTTTATTTTCCAAATTCGGGCGGTTTTGTCGCCGCTTGCCGTAACTACCTTTTTACCGTCGGGGGAAAAGGCGGCAGAAAATATCCTGCCGGTATGTCCGTTGAGTTGGAGTAATTCCCTTTCCGTTTCCACATCCCAAATTCGGGCGGTATGGTCAAAACTTGTCGTAACCACCTTCTTGCCGTCGGGAGAAAAGGAGGAAAAAATTACCTTGTCGGTATGCCCATTGAGTTGGGCTAATTCCTTTCCCGTTTCCGCATCCCAAATTCGAGCGGTTTTTTCCAAACTTGTCGTAACCGCCTTCTTGCCGTCATGAGAAAAGGAGGCAGAACGTACAAAACCGGTATGCCCATTGAGTTGGACTAATTCCTTTCCCGTTTCCGCATCCCAAATTCGGGCGGTATGATCCAAACTTGCCGTAATCACCTTCTTGCCGTCGGGAGAAAAAACGGCAGAAAATACCTTGTCGGTATGTTCAGTGAGTTGGACTAATTCCTTTCCCGTTTCCGTATCCCAAATTCGGGCGGTATGGTCGGAACTTGCCGTAACCGCCTTCTTACCGTCGGGGGAAAGAGAAGCAAAAAACACAACACCAATATGCCCACTGAGTTTGAATAATTCCTTTTCCGTTTCCGCATTCCAAATTCGAGCAGTCTTGTCAACACTTGCCGTAACCACTTTCTTGCCATCGGAGGAAAAGACGGCAGACCACACGATGTCGGTATGTCCTTTGAGTTGGACTAATTCCTTTCCCGTTTCCGCATCCCAAATTCGGGCGGTTTTGTCAAAACTTGCCGTAACCACTTTCTTGCCGTCGGAAGAAAAGACGGCAGAACGTACAAAACCGGTATGCCCTTTGAGAATAAGCGGTATAACAGCAGAGTTTTCATTTTTACGGACAACAGCGGACGGTTTACAGCTAAGGTTGTCGAATATTCCTACGCTCAAAATCAACACAAAAGCAAATGTTACGATTGTTTTCAAGGTCTTTAACATGATTGGTTAATAGTTAAACGGTTTTTTGTAAGATAATCGGGATTTAATTTGTTGGCGAGTAAAAATCACAAATAAAAATAACCTAAAAATTCGACAACCGCAAGGTAGGTAATCGTTTGCCGAGCGGTTGCCGATCGGACAGAATAGATACGAAAAAATACAATATCTCCCCAATCTCCCGGTTGTTGCTTTATTAAAAAAGTGTAAAATAATTGCCCAGACATAACAAAAATATTATCGGCAGTATGAAAGTTTATTAATTGCCGGAGTTTTTGTGTTTAACACAGGGTATTTAGGTTTGATTCAGTACAACAAAAAAGGAAAATATTTATGAATCGCTCACACATTTCGAAACCATCTTCGCAACCGATTAAGCCGAACAAACAACATTTTTTGTTGTTGAAGGTAACACTCATGGGGATTCGTCCTCCGATTTGGCGGCGTTTTGTTGTTCCGAACACGTTCACACTCGCAAAACTTCACCATGCTCTCCAAACAGTGATGGGTTGGGAAGAGGCTCACCCTTACGAATTTCATCTCGGATCGGGTGTCGATCAATGTTTTCTCGGTAATCCCGACGATAGTAATATTGATGATTTTGAAGAGGATGCACAGAATGCAACCGCTCGCAATTTAACATACCTGAATAAAAAAGGTATGAAATTAATTTATGTGTATGATTTCGGCGATTCCTGGGAACATGAAATTATTGTCGAAGATGCTGATTATGATTATTCGGGAGAACCTTTGGTTGCTATTCTGGAAGGTAACAGGAATTGCCCGCCGGAAGATTGCGGCGGAGTCTATGGATATTGTGAAATTCTTGAGGCGTTAAAACATCCTAAAAACCGTGATGCCAAAGAACTTCTTGATTGGCTTGGAGGCAAATATAATCCGGAAGAGTTCAATTTGGAACTTCGTAACAAAATGCTTGCCAACGAATTTAAACAAAAAGAAAAATCCGGTAATAAAAAGAAAACATCCGGCGAAAAAAAGGCAAGAGGTTACTGGGTTTTTTCCTGATTGTTTTTATTGTGCGGAATAATCCCAAAAATGAAGAACGGCGGGTCAATGGATAATTGTACAAAGATTCGGATTGCCGGTTTGGTGAAGGAATCGGTAGTTGATGGACCCGGGATTCGGTTTACGATTTTCGTACAAGGTTGTTTGCGCGGCTGCCCTGATTGTCATAATCCGCAAACACATGACCCGCAAGGCGGTGAAGAGATTACGATTGGGGAGATTGCGTCCATGATTGATTCCAATCCGTTGTTGGACGGAGTTACATTTAGCGGCGGTGAACCGTTTTTGCAGGCAAAAGCGTTGGCGGAACTCGCAGGATATTGCCGGCAAAGAAATTTATCTGTTGTTGTTTATACCGGTTTCTATTATGAGGAAATACTTTCCGATTCGGATAATCGGGATTGGTTGGAGTTATTGAAACAGACGGACATTCTGATTGACGGTCCTTTTGATCGCGAAAAAAGAACAACAGAACTCGCGTTTTGCGGTTCCTCCAACCAAAGAGTTTTGTACCTCCGTTGAAAATAACAAACGTCCGGTATCTACTCGGTCAGGCAGGCAGCCATTCGCCTATTTTACGATTAACAATTCACAAGATAGGCGAACGGTTACCTGACTGACTGAAACGATACAAATATTTACAATTGATTTATGAAAAGGATTGCTTTGCTTTTTTCGCATTTGCCGAAACATTTATGCGGGCAAGACTTGCCGATTGTACAGATGAAAGCGGCAATCTCCTTTCTGAAGTCACAAAATGTTACCGTAATAACTTCCGCCGGACAAACACATTGGGATTGTATTTTAACGGCGCTGCTCGACAATAACATTCCGGTTCATCCGGTAATTGTCAAACCGATGACGTTGGAAGAAATTTCGGAACAGTTTTCGTACTCTTTTGAATCTTATACGGTTACGGAATCATGGGAAGAACGTGACCGGTTTATTTGTTTCAACGCGGAATGTGTTTATCCTTTGTGGTTACGGAAAAACGGTCATCTTGCCAAAATAACCGCATTATTACCGGCGGAACAAATTGACCGGCGTTTTGATTGTTCTTCGTACCGTTTTTCCGGTTCCGCACTTAAATATTTGTTGGGCGAACCTTCGACGGAATTATGTTTATTGCCGGACGATTATCTTTGGCATTGGACACGCAGTAAAAACGGAGTCTGGAACGGAGAAACCCGGCGGGAATTTTGCAACGATTTGCTTTGTTCCCAATCCGCACCGCGTAACGCTTTGGCAACACTCCTCCGTATTTTACAAGAACGAAAAATCCGTGCCGGTAATTGCCATATTGCAGGCAATATTTTTGTGACGGCTTTTACGGAAAATCATCCGGCGTGTTCCGCAAACTTGTTTACGTGGCGGAGAGATTGGCAACGGATGAATTTTGAACCTTATGGAATTGGTATTCCGCGTGATTATGCCTGTTTGAAAGGAGTCCGGCTGCTCAAGTATGGCGATGTTCCCGGCTGGGATACAATGCAATCCGACAACAGATGGAAATATGAACGTGAATGGCGTGTGCGGGGCGATTTTTTATTAGACGATGAATGTACGAAAAATATGATAGTTGTTGTTCGGAAAACGCAGGAAATAGAACATATTCGTACTATTTTTACGGGACGTGCCGCCGCTTACGAACAAGACAACTAACGTAATTGTCTATTTATTAACCGTTGAATACACGAAATACACGGAATTTGTAATAGTAATAAATGTTTACGTACAAATTCAAGATTAGTTTATTTATAGAGAATAGAACACAATACAATAACAAAAAATCGAATGTTATTTTGTTATTGTATTCATTTTGTGTCCTCAAAAAATAAACTTGTGATCTTATTAATTTACTAATGTTCGTGTATTCTGTGGTTAAATAAAACGGAAAAATAATCCGTTACAAAGTTCGTTTAACAAGTTCCAAAAGTACATCAATCGGAAACGGCTTGCGGATATAACCGTCAACTCCCAAACTCTCCGCATAAGCCTTATGCCGATCACCTTCATTTGCCGTAATCATAATGACACGGATCGGATAAAAATGAGTTTGCCGTAACGTTTCAAGAATGAGAAAACCGCTTCGTTTCGGCATCATAATATCAAGAATAATCAAATCGGGTTTTTCCTGATTGACCATTATCAGACCTTGATCGCCGTCAAAAGAAACCACTACATCATATCCGGCTGCCTCCAAAGCAATCCGAATTGATTCAATAATTTCACGATCATCATCAACAATTAATATTTTCTTTTTCATATTAGTCAGGTGGGAATAAATGAGGCGGGATATTGGATAGGTAATATTACGATTTTATTTTCCAAATGATATTTCCGTTTGTCAAAACAATGATAATAGGATATGTTACGGTATCTATCATAAAAATAACTTAACGGATACATAATATTGGGGCGGGATACAAAAGTTGTGAATAGTTACGGAAATGAATTTTAACGTTATTCCGATATTTTTAATTTGGTTTGATTTTTTGGTTTGATTTTCGTGTAAGTTCCGGGTCTTTGTCAAGCGGCAGCCTGACAATTTGACCGGATTCGGCGGCTTTGTAAATTCCGAGAATAATTTCAACACTTCGGCGTCCTTCGTTGCCGTCAACAAGCAATTCCTCTTTACCTTCAATTGCTGCCGTCATATTGGCAAAGAGTTTGGCGTGACCGGAGAAATTAATTGCGGACGGATCTGCCGCTCCTCCGCCGCCGGATTGACGGCAGGTCATTGCCTCGCGAATCTCCGCATCTTCCGGCGCGGAAACCGCAAAATCCCATTTGACAATATCTTCTTCTTCCAACACGGCGGAACCCTTCGAACCGCTAATCTCAACCCGTTTCAAATAACCGGGGTACGATGCGGTTGTTCCGATAATTGTTCCTAAGGCTCCGTTGGCGAATTTCAGCGCCGCAACAGCAACATCTTCCACCTCAATCCGTTCATGGGCTAACAACGCGGTATGAGCGGTAATTTCGGTAACTGGTCCCATGAGCCAGGTTAAGAGATCGATGGTATGAATTGCCTGATTCATCAAGGCTCCGCCGCCGTCAAGTTCCCAAGTTCCCCGCCATGCTCCGCTGTCATAATATTCCTGAGTTCGATACCATTTGACAATTGCATCGCCCAGTGTTAAACGCCCAAAACGTCCGGCATCAATCGCCGTTTTGATTTTTTGCGAGGAATCGTGAAACCGGCTATGAAAAACGGTTGCGAGTTTAACGTTTGATTTCCGGCAAGCCGCAATAATCCGGTCGCAACGTTCCAGCGTAATTTCGAGCGGTTTTTCGACAATAATATGTTTACCGGCTTCTGCCGCCGCCAAAGCCGGTTCGATATGGGCTCCGCTTGGTGTTCCGATGGTTACAATATCGATACGGTCATCGGCGAGAAATTCTTTGAACCCGTGATAGGCTTTGCAACCGGAATATTGCGATGCCAAACGGTCTGCCGATTGCGGAACCATATCATAACAGGCAATAAGCGTTCCGCCGGCAGCCTCAATCGCCTTCGCGTGAAAACCGGCAATCATGCCGCAACCAATAATTCCGAAATTTTTTGTCAATTGCTTAACCATAATTCCAAATTGTGTTGTAAGGTTTTTTATAATTTACTAAACCGGACAGTGCAATCCTGAATACAATCTTGAATAAAATCTTGAATGTAATCCCGAATGAAATCCTGCGTAATTATGTATAATTAATGTATAATTATTTGCCGGTGTGTTACGTTATCAAACCGGTATCAAATCGGTTTTGTGATTTTTTGCGGATCGAAATGAACGGGAGTTTTTTTGCGGATGGATTCGGTAATTGTTTCCGCAAGCGCAACCGCCGCCAATGCCCGTTGACCGGAAACACGCGGTTGGCGACCGGTTTGGATGGACTCTGCGAAATCGTCCATTTCTTTTGCCAAAGCATCAACCGCCGCCAATGCGGGAACAGTCTCACTTGTCAATTCGGTTGTTTGGAAATGTTCTTTCATAAAATCCGGTGCAAGTTTTGCCGCTGAATTGGGTATTGTGTCGGGCGCCTTATCAGACACTGTATCAGACACGGTATTAAACGCTGTATTGGGATTAACATGTTCGGGGTTAAAAAGTCCCTGCAAGACGGATTTATCGGGTTGGTATTTTTTAATGGTTCGTGCGGCAAAATCGATAGTTACCGAGCGGGACATTGTGGTGATATTCATTTCACGAGCCGTATTGAGTGCTGTTCTGGACGAATAAAAGCGGGCAATGGTTCCGTTTTCAAAACGGATTCGGGCGTCGGCGATATCTTCGTGTTGTCCGTTAAGTATGTTGAATCCGGCGGCATCGACCCAAAGAACCGGCGAAGGAATCAGGGACAGGACAAGGTCAAGGTCGTGAATCATCATATCAAACACGGTTCCGATATCGGTACTTCGGAACGTATATCCGCTTGTTCTTACGGCGTCAATTATTGCGGGGCAACCGTTTTTCACTTCCTGCAATTCCTCTTGGGCAACAAGCCACGCCGGATTAAATTCTTCGACATGACCGATTTGGAAAACGACACCGGTTTGTTGAGCGGTTTCCGTTAATTTTCGTGCATCGTCCCAAGAAGAGCACATTGGTTTTTCCATGAGGACGTGCAAACCGTTCCGCAAACAAATTTCGCCGAGTTTATAATGCAATAGTGTTGGTGATGCAATAACCACAGCCTCAACTTCTGTAATAAGTTCTTTGATGGAATGATATTCTCGGATATGATATTTTTCGGCGAGTTTTTTTCGTGCCGGTTCTGCGGGGTCGAGCACACCGGCAAGTTCAACCGTTTTGTGTGAGGCGGCTTTGTCTGCATGGAATGAACCAAGACGACCGGCGCCAATAATTCCGAGTTTGATCATTGTTTTAATAAATTGTTTAATCGGAAACAAATCAAAAGTAATGAAACAAATATATCTTTTCGGGGTTATTTCGGATTATTTTATTGGGGGTTTTTTACCGAATACCCGCCGAATACTCATTACCAAATAAATTCTATTATAAAAGTCTTTTGAAGTCTATACATTCTTTGGAGATTTCGGAAAAACGGCAATATTTATAGTTTATAGTTATTCCGGCAATTCGGCAGGCATTTTTATAAACTATTTACCGAATAATTCAAGAGGTAGGCAACCTTGTAGTTAACAGTTAATAATGAATAGTTAATAGTTTGCAAGCGGAATTATTGTGTTGCGGTAAAAAATCCGCATACGATCTATCCGCTATCAACTATAATTCCGCCCTACGGGCTTAGGAAAAAATTTTAGGAAAAAAATAAAAATGTCAGAATTTTTTTCTAAAAGTTTATAGTCAAAAGGTAGGCAATCGTTCGCCGAAGGGTTTTCACCCATGATTGCGTCGGCGTCAGCCGACAATGAATTTATGTCATGTTGGTTGTTTCGATTGCCTAGGGCTGAAAGCCCTTCATCAGTAGCGTAGGGCAACGCCCTACGAATAAGGGATACATATAAATTTAAGCCCTGAAAGGGCGCAATTCCCATGAATCCTGCCTTGATTACCGAATTTTTAGGTTGTTTTTTGGGGGTAGGAAATTAAGAAGATAGGCGGCGTTTCGCCGAAGGGTTTTCACCCATGATTGCGTCGGCGTTAGCCGACCGTGAATTTGTACAATGTTGGTTGTTTCGATTGTCTAGGGCTGAAAGCCCTTCATCAGTAGCGTAGGGCAACGCCCTAATGCTACTGTGGTGTTTTATATTTTTTGAAATTATTTATTTGAGAGCGTAATTTATCTAGAGGCATCATTCAAATTTTTTTGAAAAATATCTTTTTTTGATGTTTTTTTCCGGATTTCTTTGAAATCGGTATTCCTTTAATCAGGTGATTTAGTTATACTTCCTCCCGATTTAGTTATACCAATTTCCAACCTCCTTTGTATGTTAAGGAATTAACCTTCG
>JAITQV010000695.1 GCA_031288765.1 Planctomycetaceae bacterium | reverse complement strand
TAGGGCGTTGCCCTACGCTAAGATATTAAGGGCTTTCAGCCCTAGACAATCGAAACATCCAATATTGTACAAATTCCCTGTCGGCTAACGCCGACGCAATCATGGGTGAAAGCCCTTCGGCGAACGATTGCCTACCTTTTGTTTTTGTATCGGGTTGGAAGATTCTGATCCGTAGGTTGCGCGCCGGTTTCGCACCTCCCGCCCTACGGGTTAAGAAGAAAATTCGGTGGAAAAGAGTTTTTTCCCGCGTCATTACTCGACAAAGGACTGAAAAAATACCACAGAACAATAACTTTTGTGTTATTCTGCAAAATTTCAGCGTGTTCCGCGTTAAAAAACAAATCGTATCTATTCTGCGGAAACATTCCACGGAATCAATACGGAAAAAAGATATTTACAACATCCCCGGATCAAAAACAATATGTTTGATGAGCCGGCGGTTCCATGTGTACAAGGCATGAACCATTCCGTCTTTGGTCTGAATAATAGAAGGATATGAAAATTCCGCCGTCGGCGTACATTCAATAACCGCAATCTGTTGCCAATCGTTTCCGTCCCTCGACACGGCAAGATTAAGCATTTCACGATTACGCGGAAAAATGTTTTTGTCCTTTGTGTCGTTTGTATGATTATAGATGAGGAGTTGGCGTCCGTCTTTCAGCGTAACAGCGTCAATTCCCGAATTGGGATTGGGCAAGGCGAGCGGTTGTATCGAACTCCATGTTTTGCCGTGATCTTCCGACCACGTTTGCCAAAGCGAACCGTTGCCGTTACGGTTTCGCGCTATCATTTGCAGCTTTCCGTTTGGGTTATTGCCGTTCCGGTAAACAAGCATACTTGGCTGAATCGTACCGCCTTGTTCAGCGGAGTTGAGTGGTTGGGTGCTTGACCATGTTTTTCCGTTGTCGGCGGAACTTTCAAGATGAATTTGCCATACGGAATCCTTCTCACGGCTGCTGGGACAAAAAATAACGCCGTCAATTTCAACCGGTTTATTTTTAACGGGACCGATAAAACCGTTTGGTAATTTTTGGCGGTTTATCCATGTAACTCCGTCATCGTTTGAGATCATCCATTCGCCCCACCAATTTTGCGGGTCAGGTCCCACTTTGAAAAAAAGCATGAGCGAACCGTTTTGGGGTTGAAAAAGAACGGGATTCCAGCAAGGTAATGATTTACCGTTTTCTTGTTTTCCGTTGGCAACTTCGACGGGTTTTGACCATTTTCCGTTTATTTTTCGGGCGAGCCAAATTCCGACATGAGCATGTCCTTCATGCCGTCCGCCAAACCACGCGGCAAGAAGTGTTCCTTTGCCGGATTCTACAATAGTTGAAGCGTGGCATTGCGGATAGGGAGCGGAAAGGTAAATAAATTCCTCTTCGACCAATCCGGGACGTATTTCCTCTGTTTTCGCAACAGTTTGCGCGGTAACAAATGATGTTGTCACAGAAAAACACACTAACGTAATTAAAGAAAGAACCGTGAAAATCTTTTTATGTGTTTGCATAATTTTGTTTGTGAAAAAGGTTTTGGGAAAAAGGTCGGTTAAAAATGATCGTAACCAAAATAGTTTACACATGAAAATAGTTTATACCAAAAAATTCGGCAGGCAAGTGTAATTAGACGGCAAACGCTTGTAATTTTACGTCTTTTTTTTCTTTCAATTTGCATTTATTCAGTCAGGTAGGCAACTCTTCGCCGATTTTGCGGTTAAAAATTCACAAGGTAGGCAATCGTTGGGTGAAAGCCCCTCGCCGAACGATTACGTCGGTGATAGCCGACAAATTTCTGTTTCCGCACGGCAACCGGAATCTTAACCCCGCATGGGGTGTGATGTGCATAACCGGTGGTGAAGCACAGCGCAACCGCCGGATCACGCCGCCCTAAAATATAAGCCCCGCAGGTTAAAAACAATAAAATAGAGTATTAAAATGAGGCAATAAGGTTGGTTTTGCGGGAAATTATTTGCTGCTGAGGTTGTTTTGTTCGGAAAAATCCAGATTGAAAATAAGGCTTGTTCCGCATAATAGATTGACAAATCACGGAATAGATACAATATTTTAATTTCCTTCGGACAGTTTGCGGAAATACTCTTTGTTGACGGATTCCCAACCGGCAGGCGAAGGATCGTCATTGCCGGAAACAAGTTGTTCCTGAATATTCGTCGGAAGATTCACCGTTTTGTCCTCTTTGACGAAAAATTCACCGCCCAGATGTTTTTTGGCATCGCCCGCCGAATTTAACAGAATTTGCCGTTGCCGCAACACGTTTTGGTAACGCCCGCCGTTCAAATCAATTTCAACCTGCGACATAACCTCCTTCATTTTTTGGAGATCAGTGTTGTGGTATCCCATAACCCGCATGTGATTCAAGTCGATTCCTTCGGCGCGGTTCCGTAAATCGGCTTGTTTACCGGACAACCGGTTCCGTTCCCGATCACCCCGATTCCGTGCTTGCGGACCTTCAAGACCTTCACCGGTTTCGCCGGCTTCTTTTCCGCCGCCGGTTGCCCCGCCAACCGCGTCACGGCTGTGATCTTTGATTTGCCCCTTCACATAAGGGTCGGGAGTTAAACGGGTCGGCGTATTGCGTCCGCCTTTGCCAACGGCTTCTTCGCCCACAAATTCGCCGCCGGATTTTCCCTGACGCCCTTCGCCGGATCGTCCTGCTATTTCATTGGTATTCGGAAGGCGGTTACCGGTTACTCCTGCAGCGGAGTTGTTTGAAATGGGTCCGTCCAAAGCGTCCCAACCCGCTCCTTTGTCAAGCGAATCAATCATACTTGATGTAATATCCTCCATTTCTTCAAACAAATCTTCCTCTTCTTCCATCAACTCGCCAATCAAATCTTCCAGTTCGAGCGGTAATTCCGCCATTGGCGCCTCTTTTTCGTCATCATTAACCGTTTCTTCCTGCGACCAACGTTCACGGTCGGCGGTATCCGGCAACCATTTTTCCATGTGGGACGTAATTTCCTCCGCCATTTCGGTTCCGAGTTGTTCCAGCGGCACAGCAATATCCGCACATTTATCGAGATCACCCTTATCGCCGTTCTTTTTCAGAATTTCCGTTTGAATCTCCACCATTTCCTGAAGCAGCGACGCATTGGAAAAATCCTGAAACGGCAACTTGCTCAAATCGGAATTGAGTTCGTTGATAAACTTTTCCCAAGCATCTTCCGCCGCCTGAAGTTGTTTGACAAGTTGTTCTTCCTCTTCGGAAAAATCTTCAACATTTTCCTTATTCAGATTTTTAGCGGCATCAACAACTTTCCGTTGGTTTTCAACCGCTTCGTCCACCGCTTTTTTCAACGCCTCCATTTTTTTGCGGACATCATCCGGTAAATCATCTTCGTTGCGGTGTCCTATTTCTTCGAGTGCTTTTGTTTCCGCCGCCCGCGCTATTCCAATCATATTCCGCAACGCATCGGCAATCCGACCTTGCAATTCGTTCAATTCCCCCGAAGGAACATCGAAAGTCTCAACAGCCGTTAATTTTGTGATTGTTTCGGCTTGTTCAACCGCTTGGGTCATTGCTCCAAACGCCAGTTTGTTTAAATCACGTTTAATCATCAAATCTTCCGTCCGGCTGCCGGCAGGAATTGATTTAACAATTCGGATTCCTTCTTTTTGGATTTCGATTTGAACGGTTCGGTTTTCACCGGCGAGAGCGGCGCGTTCTTCGAGGGTTTGTTTTTCGGTTATTTGGGCGGTTCGCACACGGTTTCGGATTTGTTTTTCCATCAATTTCCGCAACAAATCACGCAATGTATTGAGTTGTTCGGTTGTTTCTTTAACGGCTTCGTCCTGATTGATGGTTTTGATAAGCCGCCAAGGTCCGGCGGTTTCCTGAGGTTTCAGATCGAGTCCCCACGCCGGATTGCGGTAAACTCGGTTGTCCAGCGCAACAACACGAATCATTAACGTTTGCCCCGGTTTCACCAATTTTTCCGTAATCGTTAAAATATGTTCCAAATCGAGAATTGCGGTTGGATTTTTGTCGTCAATTATCCAGCGGTGGATTTTTTCGGCTGGTTTTTCATTGGAGTCTTTATTGGGTTCTTTATTTTCTTCGGAGGTTATATTTTCAGCGGTTTCACTTTCGTTTTGTGAATTATTTCTAATCTTTGTTTCAACCCAGGCGGCGGAAATTCCGAAATCATCGGTGAGTTTGACGGCGATGGGAACATTTTGACCGATTCCAACGGTTACATCACCGGCGGGTCGGATCATTTCGACTCCCGGAACACGGTCAGGATCAACCCGAACACTGTTCATACGCGGAGCCGGGTCTTCAAAAGCATCTTTTTGCAAACGGATTTTGTAAGACATTGACCGGATCAAATCCATTTTTGCGAAGAGATAATTACCGTTATCCTGAACGATTCCGACCGTACCGCCGCCGTCCCAATCGAGCCGTCCCGAAGTAATCGGAACAGTGGAACAAATACGGAGTTCCGCCGAAGTGTATTGCGGAGCGGCAAGGTCGGGCGTTTGAAGTTTAACCGTATTTGGCGGGCGTTTCATGTAAGCGGGATAAGTGTAAACAACTTCCGTATCGGCGACGGCGGGTTTTTCCAAGACGCCGATTTTGAATTTCGGGCTTTGCGAATCACCGGCTTCAACACGGTAGGTTGCCGGTTTGCCGATGACCGGAATCGTTACGGAATACGATTTTCTAATACGGTTTTCCGGCAGGGGGGATATTTCGTTGTTGGCGGTTTCGTTGTTGCTTGTCGGAACAGTTTCATCGGGAAACATCATCATTCTTTCTTCTTTTTCGGTTCCGTCCGTTTTAACAAACAGAGTTACGGTGAGCGGTTTTTCGGCAACGGGTTCTTCTGTTTCGGCAATTACTTGCAGGGAAGTTCCGATCAAAACTTCGGTGTTTCCCGGCTGGACTTCAATGCGAACGGTTCCGACGGACGGCACAAAATCCCAAGGTTTGGTCAACCGGTTTGCGGCGGAACTCCAATTGGGAAAGACGGAATTGCCGAGAAAAGCCAAAACGCTCAGGAAAATGAGACAGACGCAGGCTTCGAGAAAATCACGCGGAGTTTGGAGCGAATAAAGAAAACGCCGGAAACGGGTTTCTTTGCTGGTTACGGATTCAAACGGAAATTTCTCAACCGTTTGGGCGGCTTGTTCGATTGCTGCTCGGCAAAAGCCGCGGTCAACATTTTCCGTATCATTGGAGAGTTGGACGAGATTAATGAGATGGCTTTCCAGAATTGGGTTTTCCGCTTCGAGGCAACGGGCGGTACCTTCGAGGGATCGTTGACTGATGACGAGGCGGCGGATAACAAATGTGAGCAAAGCGATTGTTGTGAGGAGCCAGATTATGAATCCGGCGGCGAGTATGGTTTGGGGCAACCGCAAAAAGGTATCGATAAGCGCAAAGATCATAAAAAGACCGAGTGATGCGCTGATTGCCCAAACGGCGGAGCTAAGGAGTGTGAAAATCCACCATTTTTGGCGAAGTTGATCGAGCCGGTTGATAACATTTTGAACAGTGGGCGACATTTTAAACTCCTTTCCAATTTATGGAAAATGCAGAGTAAAGCAAAGTGTAAAGCAGAGTAAATCCGCAGAGGCGTGAAGGGATTACGGCACAAAAACGACGGTTAAAGTATAACCTAATTATTGGAAAATGAAAAGATTGATTCCCGACAATTATAAATTTGGGTATCTATTCTTAACTTTTAGTCCTTTGTTTTCGGTATTAACATTGAATCTTAACCCTGCAAGGGGCGAGATGGGCATAACCGGCGGTGAAACGCAACGCAACCGCCGGATCAGTAACCCCCAATATCCCAAAGCCCTGCAAGAGCGAGATTATGGTTGTGTTGATTGATAATCTCGCCCCGTGCGGGGCTTATTTTTGTGGGAGGCGTGATCCGTAGGTTGCGCTTCGCTCCACCTACGGTTATGCACATCTCGTCCCTTGC
>JAITQV010000680.1 GCA_031288765.1 Planctomycetaceae bacterium | reverse complement strand
GAAAGATTGGCGATTTCCTGTTCGTTTTCAACAATTTGAATGGATTCCGGTGCTTCGCTCATGATTCCATTCACTTCGTCGTGACAGCGATGACCAATCAAGATAATTGTGTAACCCTGCGCCGCGTAACGAATAACCGCTTGATGAACGGAGTTGACCAAAGGACATGTTGCGTCAATAGTTTTAATATTTCGCTCCAACGCCCGCAACCGAACTTCCGGCGAAACTCCGTGCGCCGAAAACATCAACCGGCTTCCGGCAGGAACATTGTCAACCGTATCAACAAAACACGCTCCTTGTTGCCGGAAATAATCAACCACCCAAGTATTATGGACGATTTCGTGGTAAACATAAACCGGCTTTCCGAAACACCGCAACGCCGCATCCAACGCTTTAACCGCCATGTTCACGCCGGCACAAAAACCGCGAGGATTGACCAAAATTATATGCACTGAAAATTTGTAGTTTGTGATTCGGGAAATCCGCCAACGAATAATATTGCCCGCCGGAATGATTAAGCAAAACGGGAGACTTTAATCCGGTTGGGACATGTTGTTTTCTCTTGTTATTTTTATTAACCACAGAATACACGGAACACACGGAAATTAGTAAATTGATAAGATCACAAGTTTATTTTTAAGGATACAAAATGAATATAATAACAAAAAAACATTTTTGTGTCCTATTTTCTATAAATAAACTAACATTAAAGTTGTACGTAAACATTATTACTATTACAAATTCCGTGTATTTCGTGTATTCAGTGGTTAATAAATAGACAATTACGTTGAAAAGTATTTTGTAATTTGTGTTGCAAGCGGAATTTTTACCGCAAGAATATTATTCCGCCTGCGACACTCTCAACTATCCGCTCTCAACTCTCAACTAATTTCAATCCATTTTGCTTCCTTAGCACTTTGGATAACAGCATCGCAAACTTTTTGAGTTCTTGCCGCTGTCCGCATGTCCGGCTCAAACTTGTTGCCGCCGTCCAAACTGAACAGAAAATCAGCCAAACCGTTAATAAATGTGTGTTCGTAACCAATTGTTGTTCCGGGAACCCAGTAATTTTTCATATACGGATGTTCGCTGTTTGTTACGAGGATTTTCTGCCAACCGGTTAAATGGTCTTCAATTTTCTTGCCGGAATCCGGATCGGCGTAACGGAAAAAATTGATATATTCCGGTTCTTCGAGATTGAAATAAACGGCTCCGTGTTCGCCGTTGATTTCCATAGAACTGTAATTTTTACGTCCTCTTGCGTAACGGCTTGATTCGAAAGTCCCGATAGAACCGTTTTTGAACACCGCCAAAAACATACAGGCATCATCAATGGTAATTTTTTCCATTTGTCCCGTATCTGTATTTTTCCGTTCTTTGATAAAGATTTCGGTGTAGGCGCACACTTTAGCGATGGGACCGTTGATCCATTCCGCCGTATCAATGGAATGAGCCAGCAAATCGCCGGTAACTCCGCTGCCGGCAACTTTTGCCGAAAGCCGCCACAATGCTGTCCCGCCGGAAGGAACTTTTTCGCTGATTGTGTAATCCTGAAGATAAGTTGCCCGATAATGGAACGGTTTCCCGACACGCCCTTCGTCAACAATTTGTTTGAAAAGCGACACCGCCGGAACACGGCGATAATTGAAGGAAACCATATTTTTGATTCCCGCTTTTTCCACAACCGACGCCATCTCTTCCGCTTCGGCGTAATTCATTGCCAACGGTTTTTCGCAAACAATGATTTTTCCGGCATTCGCCGCCGCAAGAACCATGTCTTTGTGCAAAAAGTTGGGAGCAACCACATCGACAATATCGATATCTTTCCGTTCGATTAATTTTTTCCAATCGGTTTCGATGGATTCGTAACCCCACATCTCCTGAAATTTTTTGAGAGCGGGCATGTCTTCTTCCCGACCATAACATGCTTTGAGAACAGGTTGGTACGGAGTGTTGAAAAAATGGTTGACCTGACTGTAAGCGTTTGAATGGGTTCGCCCCATAAAACCGCAACCAAGCATTCCGACATTGAGTGTTTTTTTTGCCATGATTTTTAAATGGTTAAAAAATAGTGTAAAAAATTAACAATTTACAGTCTTGATTCCGGTCAAGACTGAAATTTCCGTGTTCTGCAAAGAACTGTCATTAAGATACCACACCAAAACAAAGACTACAAGTAACCGAATTCTTTTTTTCGTATCTATTCAGCGGAATGTTTCACAACAAAAAACTTCCCACTGAATAATTACAAAAATTCTGAAAAGGAATTTCCGTCTTGTCGAAAAACGGCGGATCCGGTAAAATAAAAATCATGTGTTGAAAACATTTTTTAACCGTTAACCCTGACAAATAACTCTGATAAAAAAGGAATTGCCCCATGCCGTCGCGTTACATCAATCCTTATACCGATTTTGGTTTCAAGAAACTTTTCGGCGAGGAAGCCAATAAAGATTTACTTGTTGACTTCCTGAACGCCGTGTTGCCGCCGGAAAACCATATTGCCGACCTGCGTTTCCG
>JAITQV010000621.1 GCA_031288765.1 Planctomycetaceae bacterium | reverse complement strand
AATCTTCCGATAACGGAAACGATAGACACGGAAATAAAAAATGCGGAACAGAATGTGCGGGAAATATCGAACAATATTGCCGAAGCGGAGAAATTCCGCACGGAAACGGAATCGCTTCGCCAATTACTTCGGGAAGGGCTGAATTTTCAGGATAAATTGAATAGCGAAAAGGAGATTCTCCGGTTGTTGGACACGCAGCATCAGCAGCGAACCGAAGAATTTGAAACACGATCAAAACAACGTTTGGAACAAATCGAACAGCGGACAACAATTTTCGGAGACAAAAATCCTGACGAAGCGGAACGCAGGAACATTGAATCTGTTCGGCTTGCACAGCAAACATTGGAAAATGTTCTCAAAAAACGGCAGGAAGCTGAAAATGAATATTCGTTTCTCCGGCAGCGTTGTGTGATTGTTGAAAAAAACGTTGCTGAAATCTCTTTGACGGTTGCCGGTTTGAGTACGGAATTGAATACATCTCTTCAACAAGCCGGTTTTGGTTCGGAAGACGAGTTCAAATCGTCAAGGCTTGTACCGGAAATCCGGCGGCTTCTTGAAACTGAAAAACAGCAGTTGGAAACGGAACGGATTCAATTGGAAACGCGCCGCAACGAAAATAAAACAGCGTTGGCAAACGAAACCGCCAAACAACAAAAAGACGGTCAACCGGAATCCGAACAAATATTGTTCGAATATAAGGAACTTACGGAAAAAATTACGTCGTTTCAACAGGAAATCGGAGCCATTGACAGTCAATTGAATCAATATGAAAACGACACGGCGAAGCAAACGGAAAAGAAAAAAGAACAAAAAAGGCAGCGTAACATTTGTGATCTTTGGTATATGCTTGACGAATTAATTGGTTCTGCCGACGGCAAGAAATACAGGACATTTGCGCAAGGATTGACATTTCGTATCATGCTTGACTATGCCAATCGGCAACTTGAAAAGATGACGGATCGGTATCGTCTTTTGTATAGCGATAGGTTTAATCAATTGGGGTTGGAGTTGGTCGTTATTGATGCGTATCAGGCGGGAGCGGTTCGGTCAACCAAAAATCTTTCCGGCGGCGAAAGTTTTTTGGTAAGTCTTGCGTTGGCGTTGGGACTTTCTTCCATGTCGAGTCGGCAGGTTTGTGTTGATTCGCTTTTCCTTGATGAGGGTTTTGGTACACTGGATGAACAAACACTTGATACGGCGTTGAATGTGCTCGAAGGACTTCGGCAGGAAGGGAAACAGATTGGTATTATTTCTCATATTCCGGCAATTCGCGAACGAATCGCCGTACAAATTCAGGTTCGTCCGATTAAAGAAAAACAAAGTACCGCAACTGTTTCGGTTGAACGGTCATATTGATGTACTTAAACCATTTCATATATTTAATCACTGAATACACAAAACACACAGAATTTGTAAATTGATAAGATCACAAGTTTATTTGTAATTGTCTTTTTTAGTCTGTTGAAATTGGAATAAAGAAAGGTTATACTTTGGGCAATTTGTGGTTTAGAGTCTTTGGTAACAAACCGAACAAACAGTATTGTTACGATTGACGCTTTTTATCCTTTTAACAACAGGAGAATTTTAAACAATGAAAAAAACGGTTCTTTCCCTGCTGATTGTGTTGATTTTTGTTTCCTCTGTTTCAGCCCAGACGAAAAAGATTAGTCTGTCGGAGGAGAATCTTCTTGAGCAATGGCAACTTGTTGATTCTCAGGCTGCCAACGCTTGGAAAATAGGCACAGTTGCTCTTGACCCGAATGATTTGCGTCATTTGGTTCTTTCAACTCCGAAAGAAGGCGACATTCCTTGCCTTGTCAACACGGTTCCCGGTAACTGGACACAGCTCAATCCGCGACCGGGTGTTGACATTTACACGAAGGAAAAATTTGGTGATTGTACGGTGAAGATTGAACTTTTTCTGACGAAAGGTTCAAACAGCGGCGTTTATTTACATGGCGAATATGAAGTTCAAGTTGCCGATAGTTTTGGCAAGCCGGACGACAAACTGAGTCAGGGAGATATGGGGGCGATTTACAGTGCCGCCGCTCCCAAAATGAACGCCGCCGCCGAACCGGGAACGTGGCAGAAATATGAAATCGAGTTTGTTGCGCCGAAATTCGATGCCGCCGGAAATAAAACCGCCAACGCTTTATTCAAAAAGATTACGCTCAACGGTAAAGTTGTTCAGGAAAATGTTGAGGTTACGAAGCCGACGGGCGGCGGTATTACCATGAAAGAGTCGGCAACCGGTCCTTTAATGCTTCAAGGTAATCATGGTCCTGTTGCCTACCGGAATATTGAGATCAGCCAACCATAATTCAGGTCGAAAATAAGGTTTGTCTTCGTCATTGTTCTCGGTGTACTTTGAACGGTAGGAAATGACTTCTTTTTTTAATAGGAACATCTAAAGAAATTAGTTTTGTTGTTAAAAACAAGAACTTGCGAATAATTTTAGAGGTTCCCTATTAAAAATAAGAGGTAATTTCCTACGGTTCAAAGTATACTGTTACATCGTTGCATTTTTTCATCGTGCCGCTATTCCGGCGCGTGAGGAAGATTTTTCGTCAGCAGCACATCTTTATCGTGAAGCATCTCATTTACCTTCCGGTAAATCTGTTGTCTTGACGCTGAAAGCATCGCGTGATATCTTTTCTGAAACTGGCGAACCTTCGTATGTTATCGGTGACCCCGACAAGGCGGAATCAACTCTTTTTATTATTGATAACGATATTCCTCCAACCGTTTGGATTGAAACGGTTCAGGACGGTTATGAAGGCGG
>JAITQV010000507.1 GCA_031288765.1 Planctomycetaceae bacterium | reverse complement strand
TAACCTATAAATATTGTAAGTCCGACAAATTCCGGCACACGGTTTGCAATTATAACATTCACACCAACCATTACTCTTATGTTGACGGGTAATAATTTTTCATGCAGTATGAGTTGTACCGTTGTCGGTGTTTAACAAAATTAAAGTATATCCACAAACCTAAATTAAAAGGATAAAAAAATGAAAAAGTTTTCAATTTTCGGTTCATTTTCGGCAAGTCTTAATGTTGAAATCCAAAATGTTAAGATTGGTAGATTTGTTAAAATAGTGAACGGGGGGGGGGGGTCGTAAGATTGGATATTACCCTCGTAACAATTCTTTTGATTTCTCTTTTAAAAAATCTTTGGATTTTCTGGGTTTTACTCTTGTTGAGTTATTGGTAGTCATTGCGATTATTGGTGTTTTGATTGGTTTGTTGTTACCAGCTGTCCAGATGGCAAGAGAAGCCGCAAGGCGAATAAAATGCACTAATAATCTAAAACAGCAAGGTTTGGCTTTTCACAACTTTCACGATACTAGAGATGGGCTTCCGCCGCATCATTTTGCAAAAGGATTCCCAAACATTTCGTTTTTCGGGTTACTTTATCCTTACATAGAACAACAGGCACTTTATGACATCACATCTCAAACTCCTTTGGGTGGTATAGGACCGGTTGGTTCTGGTTGGTGGAAAGGTCTTTCAGAGCAGGAGCAGAAAGCTTTTGGTTCTGTTTCAGTTTATCATTGTCCTTCACGCCGAGGCGGAATTGCAATACCAACGGAATGGTTGAGTAATCCATGGGCATCTTTTGGACCGCTTGGTGATTACGCAGATACGGTTACTTCGGATGACGGTTCGGATGTGATTTATTATAGTCTAGCAAATATTCATGTAACAAGTCCGCTTCGAGGTTGTAGGCTTCCCTCTGGTTTCCCATCTAATAAAAACTGGTCGCCGCCATCTTCATTTAACAGTATTACTGATGGTTTGAGTAATCAGTTTCTTATTGGAGAGAAATTTATTCCTGCCGAAAAAATCGGTAAAGCGGCGGAGTCCGACAGCGATTGGAATAATGGTTGGGATGCAACGTATCTGTCTTTCGACGGTATAACAACCAACTCATATACACGATACGCCTATCTCACTAGTAAAACAGCATACATTGCCAAAAATTCCAACGACTTGAATGGTGCGCCGAATGCTCTTTCTAATTTGTTACCGAGTTTTGGCGGTACTCATGTCGGTATTGTGAATTTCCTTTTGGCAGATGGTTCTGTTCACAGCGTCTCTGCAAATATTAAACAAGTGGAAGAGTTCGACTCCGGTGGAAACCCGTTATTTAAGAGTGTTCTCCGCGCTTTGTCAGATGTTGGGGATGGTAATGCGGTCTCGTTACCATAATACACATATTTACGAATCGGCGGTTTAATTACCGGATAAGTTTGCAAGTAATATGAAAAGGTCATTCGATAATAAACCTTATTATCACGAAAATACCCAAAATTTTCACAAACATTTAATAAAAAAATGCAACGTTATATCTTTCTTATTTTATTACTTTTTCTGACTGGTTGTGGTCAGATCAAGATTTCCGGCAAAGTAACTTTTCCGGACGGTTTACCGCTCACAACAGGACGGGTTATTTTTGCAAATGAAACAAACAACTATTCGGGAACAATTCAACAGGACGGTTCGTTTCGTGTTGGTATGTTGAAAGACGGTCAGGGTATTCCGCGCGGCAAATACAAAGTCGCAGTTGTTGACGCAATTACAGAAGAATTTCCGGGACCGCGTAAACCGCCGATTGTAACATATCTGGTTGCTCAAAAATTCCGTTCTCCGACAACATCAGGTATCGAATACGATATACGGAAAAACACAACAAATATTTCAATTGTTGTTGAACATCATAAAAAATAAAATTCCGAAATTTAACAATATTTATGTTGAGTGTGTTGCTCAACGTTAATGCCCAACGGTTTTCAGCCGTTTAACTAACCTTTTTGAAAGGACAAAAAATGAAACGTAGTTTCACACTTTTGATGATTGTATTGGCGTTTGGTTTTGCAACTCTTCCTATGTTAGCTCAAGAGACAAATGTCCCAAATGAAGAAACGCATTCACTGGAAAACGCAAAAACAGTGAACGATGTAGAGAAGTGGTATTTTGAATGGTACGCAAGTTCGTCTTACACAGACATTGAAGTACTCAAAACTCAAATTAAAGTAAGCGAGAAAATTTTAGAAGTTGCCCAAAATGATGCGGAAAAAAGGAAAGGATATGACCTCAAACTCAATGCGCTTTCGGCATTGGCAAAAAAAGGCGACAAAAAAGTGCAGGAAGATTTGAATAAATACACAAAAGAGTTGGAAGCAGATGAAAAATTTCAGTCTATTCTTTATGATTTTCAATTCAAAAATTTTCTAATTGAATCAAAATTGGAAAATAACGATGATTTTGAAAAATACAGAAACGAATTGAAAACATGGATTAACAAACCTTATGCCAATCATAAATCAGTGATTCATTTTGGTTTGTTCCCTGTCAAAACATACGCGAAAACAATTCTCAAAGACGATCCGGATTTTTTCTCGAAATTTGTTCAAGAATTGATAGGTTATGTGAAATCACCGGAAAACACGCTTTCAGAAAACGTGAAAAAAGAACTGTTGGAACGACTCGAAGGATCAGCTCGCACATTACAAGGTATTGACCTGAAACTGTATGGTAAAACTCTCGATGATAAAAATTTCGATTGGAATAGTTTGCGCGGGAAATATGTTATCGTCAAGTTTACCGCGACATGGTGCGGTCCGTGCAAAGCAGAAATTCCGGGTTTGATTTAGG
>JAITQV010000462.1 GCA_031288765.1 Planctomycetaceae bacterium | reverse complement strand
CGTGTCGCTCCTGACAAAGAGTGACATTTCTGTTGCCGTTTCTCGGCTGGTGTTTGTTTCCCACTTTTGTAAAAACAGATTATGCGTTATGTAATCTGTTAAAATGTTCAATTTTTTCTAAAGGAGAAAATTATGACAGAGTTATTAAGTTACATTTTGCCATTTTGTATGGCAAGCATTACAGCATGTTTCGTGCTGTGTGTTATGTTGTGTACCGGCGGTAATTTCCGTTCGAAGGTTCGTCGAAACGAATACCGAAACGGGTTTACGCTGGTAGAATTGTTGGTAGTAATTGCGATTATCGGCGTGTTAATCGCAATGCTGTTACCGGCTGTGCAGGCAGCAAGGGAAGCGGCTCGGCGGATGCAGTGTACTAACAATCTGAAACAAATCGGAATAGGAGTGCATAACTATCACGATACATTGCAAACCTTTCCGGTCGGTGTTGTCGGTACAGACTATAATAATAGATTTCCCAGAACAACATGGTCGTTTCTGATTTACCCGTACATTGAGCAAACCGCTCTGTACCAACTCTATGACATTACGATTACACCCAATGGCGCCTGTTATGACAACGCCAATTGGGAACGTCCCGGAGCCGCGCCAATTACTTCGTATCAATGTCCAAGCGATCCGCTTCCTCCGAAAACAACTTTAATCAGCGGAACGTGGTTGTATTGTTCACGCGGGAATTATTCCGGTTTTTTTGCCCCTTACGCTTATTGGAACATGATAGAATACATCAAAAAATCGCAATGGGCGCCGCGTCACCGTAAACATTTCTTCTGTATTACGGAAGCGACAACGATGGCATCGTTGACCGACGGCACAAGCAACACGATGGCGGTCAGCGAAGGAATCAAAGGAACCGGATACCCGGGCGATTACCGCGGTTGTATCCTTTGGGATAACGCACCGGGTACAATCATTATGAGTTACTATCCGCCGAACACTACGCAACCGGACACGATTTATTCCGCTTATTACAATGCAAGTATGGATTTACCGAAAGCTTCGACAACAACAGCATCGCCGAATTGGCCCCATGACCAGCGTGCGTTTGCGCGAAGTTATCATAACGGCGGAGTCAATGTTTTGTTCGGCGATGGTTCCGTGCGCTTTTGCAGTGAAACAATTTCGCCGCAAATTTATCGTGCCGCAGGAACTATCGACAACGCCGGAAGCCGGGAATATGACCCGGATATTTCCACCGTCCCGGAACATGCTACCGTTCCAATGGAACCAAGCAGCGTTACGTTTTAAGGCTTGTACAGTATGGAGCAACATTATACACAATGTTGCTCCCAAGTTTTATTCATTTTAGGTTACAGGAGTTTTTTCGATGAAAACCTTATTATTGTTTATAACGGTTTTGCTGCCGGTTTTTTTAATAACGGGTTGCGGATCCAATTATACCGGAGTTGATCTGACGGGCAAAATTACAGTGGACGGCACTCCGATAGAAAACGGATTTGTTTCCTTCACACCGTCCGAAGGAAATCGCGGCACCGGTGTTCGCGTACCAATTTCCAACGGAAATTACGCGGCAAAACATGTTCCGGTCGGCAAAACAAGAGTTTCTTTTACGGCAGTCAAAAAAACCGGTAAAAAAACCAAAGGTCTTGGCGGCGAGGATGTGGACGAACAAGTTTCCATTATTCCCGGAAAATACAAAGAAGGAATGGAAACAGAAATCATCGTCAATCAACAAACGCTTGATTTTGAATTAACCACAAAGTAAAATCAGCCAATTAAAACAATTAAAAATCAAAAATTCAGGATTTTTTTTGTAATTGTTTATTTATTAACCACAGACTACACGAAATACGCAGAATTTATAATAGTAATAATGTTTACGTATAATTTCAAGGTTAGTTTATTTATAGAGCATAGGACACAAAAAAATAACAAAAAACCAAATGTTATTTTGTTATTGTACTCATTTTGTGTCCTCAAAAATAAACTTGTGATCGTATCAATTTACTAATTTCCGTGTGTTTCGGGTATTCTGTGGTTAAATAAAATAGACAGTTAGTTTACTTCCCTATATTTCATGTCCATGACCATTAAAGTTTTAGACGTTATGGATACAACAACCCTTTAAGAAAGGAAAATAAAACCATGTTCAAAAAATTATTTTACAAAAACGTGTTGGCGGTTTTGACATTTTTCATTTCGATAATCTTTGTTTTTGCGTCAGCTGTTGTTTTTGCCGATGATGCGGCGAAGTTGGCGGAAGGTCAATGGAGTATCGAAAAAGCCAACGATTGGTACGCGAAACAACAATGGATTGTCGGTTGTAACTTTTTGCCAAGTACCGCAATCAACGATGTTGAAATGTGGCAGGATGAAACATTCGATTTAGAAACAATTGACAAAGAGCTCGGTCTTGCACGGGCTTGGGGGATTAACTCCGTCCGCGTGTTTTTGAATTACGTTGTGTGGGAAGCCGAAGCCGAAAAATTTAAATCGAATTTCAAACAATTTCTTGATGTTGCGGAAAAACATGGAATCAGTGTGATGCCGCTTCTGTTTGATGCTTGTAATTTCTCAGGAAATGTTGCAAAAGTGGGTAAACAACCCGAACCAATCGAAAACCATTTCATGAACGCTTGGGTTTCAAGTCCGCCCTTAGCAATGATCAGAGACGAATCACAATGGCAAAAGTTAAAAGAATACGAACAGGATATGATTCGTACTTTTGCATCGGACAAGCGGATTATCATTTGGGATTTGTTCAATGAACCGGACAACTGTGACAGCCAAATTAAACCCGAATTGCTCGAAAATATATTCGCATGGGCAAGAGAAGTTCGTCCAAGTCAACCATTAACTGTTGGAGCGTGGGCGAATTTCGACAGCGATTTCAGCAAACTTATGCGTAACCGTTCCGATATTGTTTCGTTCCACGCTTACGACGATAAAGCAGGCGTAGAAAAGAAAATCAAATGGGCGCACGAAACCGGACGACCGGCAGTTTGTACGGAGTGGCTGAACAGACCGGGTAAAAATGTTGTCGCGGAAATATTGCCGTTGTTCAAGGAAACCAAAACCGGCGGCTATTTGTGGGGACTCGTCAACGGGAAAACACAAACGCATTTACAATGGGGATCAACTCCGCAAAAACCGCGAAATTCAGGACTCTGGCAACACGATTTGATGCACAATAACGGCACGGTTTATGATCCGTCGGAGTTACAGATTTTCAGAAATCTTGTTAATGATTTTACAACAGATAAAGACGGTATCCTTTTCCCCAACACCGAAAAACAACTCAAAGACGGTCAATAGAGTATCGACAAAATCACCGGATGGTATGCCAAATAACTTGCGATCATTGGTTGTAATCTTTTGCCGAGTACTGCTGTCAACAATGTTGAAATGTGGCAGGACGAAACGTTTGATTTGAAAACAAGGTTTGTCCTCGTCATTACTCGGCAAAGGACTGAATAGATATAGATATCTTTATTGACTAGAAATTAAAGACCGCTTTGCGACAATAGTGAGTATACAACTAATTTTGACTCTCGGAACTCCAATTTCGGAGAAAATAACTCCGATTTGGGAGAAAATTGCATCTATTCATCCGCAGATTACGCAGATTTTCACAGATTATTTTGCTTCTGTCTATTTTTATTAACCACAGAATACACGGAACACACGAAAATTAGTAAATTAATAAGATCACAAGTTGATTTTTTGAGGATACAAAATGAATACAATAACAAAAAAACATTTTTGTGTCCTATTCCCTATATATAAATAAACTAACCTTAAAGTTGTACGCCATTACTGTTTACTAATTCCGTGTATTTCGTGTATTCAGCGGTTAATAAATAGACAATTAAGGCGCCAACTCTTCTTCATTTTCGTTGCCGGCTTCAATCAACATGGAATCATTGGGTTCTTCCGAATTATTTTGTTCTTCAGTTTCCGGTTTTGTTAAACGGATTAACGTGAGTTGTTCCGAATCTTTTTCATCATAGTGAACCAGAAGCGGAACCGAATCCTGCGTTAAGTTCCAAAGACCACATTCCAAAACCGTTTTCTCCTCATCGGAAAACCGAAGAGCAACACGTTGCGATTTCGGATCAACCGCACCAACCATTTGCCGTATCTTTCCTGTTTCTTCGTTGAAATAATTTCCCCGAATTTGTCCGTTTTTGTTTGCGGCTAATTGAAGGATATGACCTTTTTTTTCGTTTCCGGTTGCGTCCAGAACAGTAAAAGTTCCCATTGGAAACCAATCTTTTTCAGAACCGCCGTCAACTGGTTTTAACACCGTTTGTTGAACCGCTTCCGTTTCATTATTACTTACTTTATTATTTGCTTTATCGTTTGTTTCCTCGTCCGGCAACACAGGAGCCAAAATCGGGACGGCGGGTTGTTCCTTTATTTCGTGTACGGTTTCTTTAATAATAATATTTGCGGATTGAGCCAGTTCGGCAGCCTGCCTGTAATATTCGGCGGCACTAACATAAGGGACACCGTTGACATAAACAAAACCGTTGCGATAAACAATGTTGTTGCCGTAATAATACGGATAGGGAGTTAAAATCTCATTGGCAACAACACCCGTAAAAAAACCGGCTCCAAACCATCCCCATGTATCATACCAACTCGGATGATACCACCAACGATAAGCCGGTATCCAATAAGGATACCAGGCATGAGGGTGACGAAGATACCAGTCCGGCGTCCAATAATGGTAATAACCTGTGAAATGTCGGCGAACCTGTTGAATTGTTGAAGGGGGCGGCAAACGGTATTTGACGGAATTACCGGAATACCGCCGATCATAATTCGGACGATTAAAACGATTGGACAAATAATCACTTTCTCTGCCCGATGGAATATTTCTTGCCGGACGTTCAAAAACCGTAGTGGAACGATCCGGTCGTGTTGTTGGTCGATCTGACGGAAATGCAACACGATCAGGTCGTGGGGTTGGTCGATCCGGCGGAGACGCAACACGATCAGGTCGTGTTGTTGGTCGATCCTGCGGAAATGCAACACGATCAGGTTGTGGGGTTGGTCGATCCGACGGAAACGTAACACGATCAGGACGTGGGGTTGGTCGATCCGGCGGGAACGCAACACGATCAGGACGTGGGGTTGGTCGATCCGGCGGGAACGCAACACGATCAGTTGGTGGGGTTGGTCGATCCGGCTGGAAAGCAAAACGATC
>JAITQV010000457.1 GCA_031288765.1 Planctomycetaceae bacterium | reverse complement strand
CCGTATCTGTCTATTTTTATTAACCACAGAATACACGAAACACACGGACATTAGTAAATTGATAAAATCATAAGTTTATTTTTGAGGATACAAAATGAATACAATAACAAAAAAACATTTTTGTGTCCTAATTCCCTATAAATAAACTGCCTTGAAGTTGTATGCCATTACTATTTACAAATTCCGTGTATTTCGTGTATTCAGTGGTTAATAAATAGACAATTACGACTTAGTTTGTTATGGAAAAATTATTCTTGAACTCAAAGCTGTACATGAAATAGCGCAAGCTCATAAAGCTCAACTGTTGAACTACCTGAAAATGTCTCAGTTAGAGTTGGGCTTATTAATCAACTTTGGTCATTATCCCCATATTGAAATTATGCGTTTGATAAATACAATGAAAACACAGAATATATAAACACGGAATTATAATATCCGCGTTTGCCCGCAAAATTTTCGTACTTTCCATGTTAAGATTCAGTGTTAATGTTGAAGCATGAAATTTCCATTGCAGTATTACAAATAATATAATTATGTTTAGTAAACGTTTTTTATTTCGGTTTCGTTTTTCCTGCAAACACATTCCCAAAGCGTGGACGGGAAAAGGATGCGATCTTGACGAAACTTATCGGCTTCCGAATTTGGCAGAACTGGAAACAAATTTCAACCCGGAAACTGTTTCACAACCGTTTGAATTACGGGTTGGTTGGAATAACACCGGTTTTGCGTTTTCGCTTTTTGTTTTCGATAAAAAACAACGTCCGTGGTGCCGGACAATGCACCCCGAAGAAAGTGACGGAATTCAGATTTGTCTTGATACGCGGGACATCAAAGATATTCATCGGGCGACACGTTTTTGCCATCGTCTTATTTTCCTGCCGACCGGCAACGGACATTCCCAAACGGCTCCGGGTGTATTTTGGTTACCGATTCATCGGGCAAAGGATCATCCCAACTCGATTGATCTTGAAAAGATAAAGTTACATAACCGGATAGAGACTAACGGTTACCGGTTGGATGTTTGGATTCCGTCGGATGTTTTGACCGGTTACGATCCGCAAGAACATCCTACTCTTGGTTTTCACTTTGTCCTCATCGACCGCGAACACGGCAACAAATTTTTCCTTGTCGAACCGCCGTTTCCATACGATCAAGACCCAAGCCTTTGGGGAACATTAGAGCTAAATTCGTAATTCCGTAATTTCGTAATGATTGTTTATTGTAAAGACGGAAGCGGCGTATTTTATTAACCACAGAATACATGGAACACACAGAAATTAGTAAATTGATAAAATCACAAGTTTATTTTTTGAGGATACAAAATGAATGTAATAACAAAATAACATTCGGTTTTTTGTTATTTTTTTGTGTCCTATTCCCTATAAATAAAATAAACTAATCTTGAAGTTGTACATAAACATTTATTACTATTACAAATTCCGAGTATTCCGTGTATTCAACGGTTAATAAATAGACAATTACAAAGAAAACGTAACCATTCGTACCGATTTTCATAAAGTAGGCAACGGCTCAGCGAAATGTTGCTTATCTCTTGCTTTCTACCCGTAAAACAGAATTTTCGGAATGCTCTATTCTAAAAGAATTAATATAGTCAATAATAGATTGTGAAGGAATGTTTTTACGATATATGTTTGTGTAATAAATAATAGAATAAATTCCTTCGTTCCTCATAAAATATAAGCAATAATCATACAAATACTGTTCTTCTAACTGGGCTTTTTTCTCTTCAACTATACAGATTGCCGGTTTTTCTTGATAGGTTATTCTAATATATTTCTTATTATCATTAACTGTTGATAATGCCTTTGTGGAAATAGATAATTCTCTTTTTACATAATCAACCATTTCTTTTTGAATAAAATCTTCCTTCATTACGGCTATACCTGCAAAATTTTGTACTACAGGAGAATTCTTGTTTCTTGTATCTATTTCTATAATATTATCATGAACATCAACTTTCCAGTTTGGCGGAGCAATAATGGAAAAACTCCTATCGGTAGAGAAAATACGGTTAATTTCAAGAGGGCAACTTTCTGGTTCAGTATTCATACCGGCTGGAATATCCAGTATATGCCTTACAAAAAAATGTACTAAAGCAATAAACAATAATACCGAAACAATTCCTACAAGAAAACATATAGATACTTGACATTTTTACCCATATCAGTCCATATTAATATAAATTAGTCATTAAATGTTCCTACATTTACGACATATTTAAAAACATTATCTAAAGCACCTGTTAATAATTCCATGTTGCTCGAATTATTATAATCTAAACCATACCTACCTGATAGGAAATAAGCGTTTAATGTACACGCAAGTTCTTTTGTTTCAATATGTAAATGGCGATACGGAATTTATATTGACAGGGACTCAAGAAAATTCCGCAACAATCTTTTGCCGATAATTGTCATAATACTTTCAGGATGAAACTGAATCCCTTCAAGCGGAAATTCTTTATGACGAACTCCCATAATTTCGTGATCATCTTCCGATTCCGCCGTAATAATAAGTTCTTGGGGAAACGTTTCACGTCCGGCAACAAGCGAATGATACCGCATTGCTTCAAACGGTCCGGTAATCCCCTTGAATACTCCCAAACCGTCGCTAATAATCCGTGACGTTTTACCGTGCATAATATTTTTTGCACGAATAATTTCGCCGCCAAACGCCTGAACAATACTTTGATGACCAAGACAAACACCAAGAATCGGAATAGTTCCGGCAAATGTTTTGATAACATCCAACGAAATACCCGCCTCATCGGGATTACCCGGTCCCGGTGAAACAACAATACCGTCAGGATGAAGCTCCCGAATTTCCGCTATACCGATTTTGTCGTTGCGAAAAATACAAACTTCACCGCCCAACATTCGTAAATATTGCACTAAATTAAATGTGAACGAATCGTAATTATCAATCATTAAAATCATGGCAGTTTTTAATATTATGTAAAAAAGTTACCGCAACATTTTTTGCAGCATAATTGAATCTTTTTACGGCGGAATTTTGCGCACTGAATTTGAGCAACAAAAAAATGTTGTTTCATAATTAATTGGGAAATTGACGGTTTTGGCGTTCTTTTTTGAACTGTTCGGGAACACCGTCACCGGGACGCCAAACATCGGGACTAATATCCCATTGTTTTTTCTTTTCACGTTCCAGCCGTTGCTTGTTCATTTTGTCGAGTAGTGAAACAATAAAATCCGGTTTGCTGTTAATTATTTCCTGCATTTTATCCAACTGTTCATCAGTCAAGACATTCATCAACCGTATTTTGAGTGTTACCGCGAATTTTTGAGCCAGTTCGGTTTTTTCTTCAATCTTTTTTCGGATTGTTTCATTTTTCCCGGCTTTTTCGGCAGCTTCCCGAATTTTGTTATTAAAATCCTTTTCCGATAAACCCGAAATGTCTTCGCCAAGCGATTGGGTCAACTGATTGACCATTTCCCGACGCTGTTCTGTTTTTAGTTTCATCAATTCGTCGAGAAGCGTTTCAAATTCCGCATTCATATTTTGCTTGACGGTTTCCATTTGTTTCCGTTGTTCGTCACTCAATCCGAGTACCTCAAACATGGAAGGCATCGGCAATCCCATTTCAGGCATTAGTTGGATTTTTGCTTCCTGAAGAGTTTTCCATTGTTCCGGTGTGAAGGTTGCTTCAATTTCTTCGTCCATGTATCTGTACGGTAAATTAAAAAATGCTTCATGGGCTGCGATAAATTTTTGTCGTTGTTCTTCAGTCGCATATTTGAAATCAGGATCGTTTGGTAATTTTGTCATTTCCGCCGCTTCATAAAGTGACAAAAATTCGGGGTCTTTCGCTTCCATTTTTTTGATCATCAGATCGCGACCAAGTTCATTTTCTTTGTAGAGAAATGTTAACCGATTGTGTTGTTCTTCGGTGAGGTTTAGTGCTTGATCACCTCCGGCATCAACAACGATTCGTGCAACCGTCCAATTGCCACCGCCGTTCCAGAGACGCCGATAAAGCGGTCTTTCCTGCGCTTCTTGATAAAGCAACCATCTGGGAGACTGGAATACCTTGATCATATTTTCCATTCCTTGTCCCCAAAGAATATCCGATAAACAAAGCAAAAATAAACAGGTAAAAACGAAACGTTTCATAAATGTTCCCTTTCTTGATAAAGTAATTGTTGATGGTTCTGAGATTTTCGCGGTTAAAATTTATTAACCCAAAATTTCAGAAACTCTTTTTTCTAAATCCTTAAAAATTTACATGGTTTTATTGTAATCATTATAATATTTTATATGCCCGTGTCAACAAGCATATAAAGTATTTTACCGCACTTTACAAGGTTATAAATTTTCGAATCAAATTTGACATATTTCTATAGTGTTTAAGGGATATACGATAAAAAATAGCCGATTTTATTCGGAATTTCAGATTAATTGTTTCGTTTACATGCGGCTGCCAGAGTCGTTACAAAATCAACAACGGATTGTTTAGCGGTATCAGGACGTTCCTCAATAATTCGCTGAATCGCACTGCCGATAATCACGCCGTCGGCAAATTTTCCGGCGGTTTGAACATCTTCCGGTGTTGAAATTCCGAAACCAACACAAAGCGGAACCTTTGTTTCACAACGCATCTCAACAAGTTCCTGTTCAAGACCGTTCCAATCGATTTTGTTACTGTTGCCGCCGGTAACTCCGCGCCGTGAAACAATATAGACAAAACCATCCGAACAACGAAGAATTTCATTACGGCGAACCGTATCCGTTGTCGGTGCAATTAACCGGATAAAATGAAAACAATTAACCGTATCATTAGGAGTATTGGTTTGGTTGGCATTTTTGTAATCCGGCTTTTGAACATACCGCATGATTTCACCGGAATTTTCGCTTGGCAAATCAACACATAAAACACCGTCCGCACCGGCATTAACCGCTTCACGAATAAAAATTTCCGTTCCCATTGCAAAAACCGGATTATAGTACGAAAAAATAATAACCGGCAATTCATGTTTTTGCCGAAGTTTTCGTACAAATTCAATTCCGTGACGCAATGTCATTCCGGCTTTAACAGCGCGGTTGGAGGCGCGTTGAATAACGGGTCCGTCGGCAGTCGGGTCGGAAAACGGAATACCAAGTTCCAGAATATCCAAACCGGCACCACATGCTGCATCAATAATTTCGAATGACCGTTCAATATCAGGATCGCCCGCCGTAATGTAACCAATCAGAGCGGCTCTGTTTTCGTTGCGTGTTTTTTCAAAAGTTTGTGTTAATCGGCTCATTGTTTACATGAAGGAAAAATTGGGGGAAAGTAATAGTTTAACATAATTAATTAAAAATATTTGTAATTGTTCATACAAACGTATCGTTGATTTTTCGTTATCATCAATTTTTTGTTATTGAAATAACCGGCTGCGATTTATTCTTCTGTAACACTTCGCGGACGTGTTGTAAATCTTTATCGCCGCGACCGGAAAGACAAACTAATATCGTGCGGTATTTTGACGCCTCTTTGAATGCTTGCGCCAACGCGTGCGAACTTTCCAACGCCGGAATAATTCCCTCAAACCGGCAAAGCGTTTGGAACGCTTCAAGAGCCTCACAGTCTGTGATTGTTTCGTAACGGATACGACCGATATCGTGCAGAAATGCGTGTTCGGGACCGACGCCCGGATAATCCAAACCGGCGGAAATAGAATACGCTTCGTGAATCTGACCATGCCGGTCTTGTAACAACATTGACTTTGCGCCGTGTAACACTCCGATAGTACCGGCATTGATCGACGCTGCATGTTCACCGGTTGCCAAACCTTTGCCCGCCGCTTCAACACCGACCAATTCAACCGGTTTATCGTTCAAAAAAGGATAAAAAATCCCCATCGCATTACTTCCGCCGCCAACCGCCGCAACAATACAATCCGGCAATTTTCCCGTTAATTCAAGCATTTGGCGGCGGGCTTCTTCGCCGATAATCTTTTGAAATTCCCGAACCATCCAAGGATACGGATCAGGACCGGCAACTGTTCCAACAACATAAAATGTATCGTTAACCACCTCACTCCAATACCGTAACGTTTCATTCATGGCGTCTTTGAGAGTTGCTGTTCCCGATTCGACGGAAACAACTTCGGCTCCGAGCAATTCCATGCGTTGAACATTCGGCTGTTGACGGCGAATGTCTTCACGCCCCATAAACACCCGACATTCAAAACCAAGTAAAGCGGCAACTGTTGCTGTTGCAACTCCGTGTTGTCCCGCTCCGGTTTCCGCAATCAGCCGCTTCTTTCCCATGCGGCGGGCAAGCAACGCCTGCCCAACCGTGTTGTTGACCTTATGCGCACCGGTATGATTCAGGTCTTCACGTTTGAGCCATATTTCCGTTGCAATATCAGTATTAACCGGTTTTACCGTATCATTTCGGCTGCCGCTTAAATATCCGCTTAACCGTTTCGCAAAATAACACGGCGTTTCACGCCCAACGTATTGCCGTAACAATTCACGGTATTCCGTCCAAAAATGTTCGTCCTGAAAGGCGTCTTTCGCAACGGCTTTCAATTCAATCAGCGGCGTCATCAATGTTTCACCAACATAAATTCCGCCGTAGTTACCGAAATAACCGCGTGAATCAGGATAATTTGTAAAATTTGTTATAGTTAATGTTGCAGACATTGGTTTGAATAAATTAAAAATGGATTTGGAGAATTATTAGTTCTTTGCGTCTTTGCGGGACACCTAATCATTTCCATAAAGACACAAAGCTCACAAAGGAAAATCGTCATCAATTATCTTTGCTTTGACATATTTTATTACCGTGTAGAATCGGATGATGATTTTTTTGTAAGACAACATAATTTGTTTCGATATTCCGTTTGAAAATATCCGGTAACTCGTTCCAAACGTGCATGTCAATGCGGAAAGGAATATTACTTTCGTCAAAAGCGTCCCGTAATGCATGCACTTTCAACCGATCATTTGCATCGGCAAAAACCACAAGATCAAGGTCGGAATTTTGTCGCGCCGAATGTTTAATCCGCGATCCGAAAATCCATGCCGTTACATCCGGTAAATAACGGTCAAGCAGCGAAATAATTTCGTTACGCTGTTCTTCGGTAATATTCAATATTTTTTGATTCATGGTTTGGTTTGTGATTTGATTTATTGTAATTTTTTTACTGTAATTTTACTGTAATGATTCACCGGTGAGTGTTTGATAAAGTTTAACGGCATCATCAATAAATTGCGGAACAATCCGTAAACATTCTGTTGCATTTAGACCATTGTAATCGTGTGCGGTTCCGGTTCGTGCGTTGGCATATCTCAGCCATTGTTCTGCCGGCGACGGCAACAAGTTGTTTTCATTCGCCAAACGAAAAACCGGTTTGGGGCTATTCGGAATTTCCACCAATCCCAATTCGTCTGTGAGATAACGTTTTAATATTTTCCAAAGCGTATCGTAACATGTTTCAAACCGCTGAATTACCGATTCCGCCAACGCTTCCCGATCCAGTTCGGACAATTCCGAACGTTTATCCGCCGCCTGATGATTTTCAAACTGACGTTTCAAATGAATCAATGATTTTTGTAATTTTTCGTAATCCATCATCGGTAACAATTTCGAGTTAATAGGTTAATGTCAACATTTCCACCGCTTTGGCAATTCCCATTGCTTTATTGACGGTTTCTTTTCGTTCTAATTCCGGTACAGAGTCGTAAACGATACCGCCGCCTGCCTGAGCGGTTAATTTCCCGTTGCGGATTTTTGCCGTGCGGATGGTGATTGCAAAATCAATATTGCCGCCGAACGAAATATACCCAGCCGCACCGCCGTAAGGACCGCGCGAAGTTTCCTCTTGTTCCGCAATAATCTGCATTGCCCGCACTTTCGGCGCGCCGCTTAATGTTCCCGCCGGAAAAGTCGCTTCAAATAAATCGAAACCGTCATAACCGTCTTCCAGTTGCGCCGTAACATTTGAAACAAGATGCATTACATGCGGATGCCGTTCAATGAACATTAAATCCGTAACCTGAACGGTTCCCGTTTTGGCGATTCTGCCGAGATCATTGCGTCCCAAATCGACGAGCATTAAATGTTCCGCTTTTTCTTTTGGGTCACGCAACATTTCGTCCGCCAATTCCCGATCACGTTGTTCCGTTTCGCCGCGTTTTCGTGTTCCGGCAATTGGTCGAAGCGTTGCGGTTCGACCTTCGAGGCGAATCATTGTTTCGGGCGATGACCCAGCCAACACCGAACCGCTAAGATGCATGAAAAATAAATACGGCGCCGGATTGGCAAACCGTAACGCCCGATATAATGAAACGGCATCAGGAGCATGTTCCGAAACAAATTGTTGCGAAAAAACACATTGAATCAAATCACCGGCGGCGATATGCTCCTTGATAATTTCAACCCGATGATAGTATTCATCCTCCGGCAAAACCGGTTTCAATTTCAGTTTACCGGCATGTTTCGGCTGTAACATCGGCATCGGTTTTTCAAGTTCGGCGGCAATACGTTCGGTTTCCGCAACAGCATCGGCGTATAATTGCCGAAGGTCGGTATCCGTGTTCGTATTAGTATTAATATTAGTATCAGACGGCGGATCGGAATGTGTCCGATTAGGGAATGTCAAAACGCAAATGGTCAGAGTTTGCCGGGCATTGTCGAAAATCAACACTGTTCGCGGAATCACGAAGCTTGCAAACGGTTCATTTTCCAGTTGATTGGGAATATTTTCAAAAAATTCGACCATTTCGTACGCGAAATAACCGACAAGTCCGCCGAAAAATCGCGGCAAATCCGCGTGTTCCGCTGCTTGGTAGCGAGTCATTAATTGACGCAACACCTGTAACGGTTTACCGTGATGCGGAGTTTTGTTTTCCGCAATGATTTTTTCGGATTTGTCGTATTCTATTATGGAGATATCGTTTCGGTGAATTTCGATGAAAGCGTGCGGGGCGATTCCGAGAAATGAATATCGCCCCCATTTTTCGCCGCCTTCAACACTTTCGAGCAGGAAAACGCCTTCCCGACCGTTGTAAAATCGTTGCAGCAGCGAAACCGGCGTATGCAGATCGGCTAATAGTTGCCGTGTTACGGGAACGACATCGGCTTTTTGACATTCTTTAAGGAAGCGATCAAGTTGAGTGGTCATTGACAAAGTGGTGAAAAAATTAAAAGGGAATAAAAAAAGCCGACCTTTTTTGGCGGGCGGCTTTTTAGTTTTGGTGATTCACAAAAAAAGCCGTGAACGATTTTGCTCACGGCTTATCGGGGTATTTTCCGGGACAAAAGGTCTAGGAGGCAACGATTACCGGAGCAGTTTGGGAACGGCGCCAGAAACGCCAGCCGTAATTGGTTATCGCAAAATAATCGGAACGGTTCATAATTAATACTTTTTGGATTGCAGTTTCCAATTTCATTTTCAATGGAGAGATTTAATTTTGGGTTATTCTATTGTTTCCTTTTACCTTGTCAAGCGGGGCGTTGTCAAGGAGTATGTTTTAGCAATTAACCGGCGAATACGCGGAATACGCGACAATTAATAATTCAGACGGAAATTATTGGTTTTTGGGAAAGTGCAGAAATAATTTTTAAAGATGCCTTATTGTTCTTTGGGAGCGTAGGAAAAAATAATTTGTCGCTTGCCGGTGGGCAACCAAAATATCCAACAATATGACATAAATTCATTGTCGGCTGACGCCGATACGACCTTTCGGCGAACGCTTGCCTACCTTTTGTTAGCAAACTTTGAAAAAAAACTTTTGAAAAAAATTCAAAAAAAATAAAAAGTCGGAATTTTTCTTGATGCCCCCGATTGTATGCCGATTGATCTTTGGTATAGTTTATGTCGTTGAATTTGCAACCGGTTTTGTTTTTGCCGTGATGTTCATGGTGAACGGTTGCAGGGAAATTCAATAACAACTTTGTAATTTCAAAAGGAGATTTACAATGGAAAATTTTGTTAGATGTTTGATTGTGGTTTTGTGGAATTTTTTTGAGAAAATTCCAATGTTAAAATGGGAAAGCCTGGTAAACCAGGGGGGGGGGGGCAGGATTAGGTAGAGAGTTAAGAAAGGAAAACAAAACGTCTTGTTGGTTTTCCAAACTCTTCTCCACTAAACCCTCAACTCTTTCTCGTTCTTCACTGTTCGGCTTTACGTTGGTCGAACTTCTTGTGGTGATTGCAATTATCGGCGTGTTAATCGCTTTGTTGTTGCCTGCGGTTCAGGCGGCGAGAGAGGCGGCACGGCGAATGCAGTGTACCAATCATTTAAAACAAATAGGGATTGGAATTCACAATTTCCACAACACCCGAAACGGCATACCGCCGGCTTGTATCGGTGCGGGATTTGTAACACTCGCATGGGGTAGTGGTGGTAGTGGATTGGACGAAGAACGGTGGCGTCGGGCAACAATTTGGCCGTTACTCTATCCTTACATAGAGCAGGAGGCTCTTTATGATGAGTACGCCAATGCTAATTTTGACGGGCGAACGGGATTCAACGTTAGGTTTACGAATTATTGGTGGAATAGTTTGTCCCCCGAAGCACAGAAAGCACATTCATCTGTTCCGGTAGCCATCTGCCCAACCCGAGGAAAACGAGTAGCAGATTCAGGAAATGTACCTACATCCGGATCACAATTCGAAGACGGTGGCGATATGGTAAGTGGACCGGCGGGTGATTACGTGATGGTGTTTTCATTCATCGGTAATACTCAACCTACCAATAACGAGGACGGTGTATGGTGGCATGTTGGGGACTGTAAAGTCGCTAGAAATAACAACCAACATGGGCCATTTCGTCAAGCACTTTTGAGCGGTACCAATGGGCACGATGGAAACACGTGGCAGCCGCAAGATGATTTTACTCGTTTCATTGATGGAATGAGTAATCAACTTCTCTTTGGCGAAAAACACATTCCCAACGGACGAGTTGGAAAATGTATTAACAACGCATGGGCTTCGGGTGCCGAACGTGACTCAACATTCGGTACGAGTATGGAGTCAATAGATATAGGTGATTGTTCCATTTTAACTATTGGCGAATACCGCGCACCATCATCAGGTCGCATTGTACGTCATCTTACACACCCGGGTTTTAGTTTCCCCGCAGAATTTAGTGATGCACACCCCGGTATAATTCTGCCGCATATTCAAGGTTACGTTGCACACCGTTATTCGGCTTTTGGGGCGGTTCACACCGGCGTATGTAACTTTTTAATAGGTGATGGTTCCGTTCATGGTATCTCCGCGTCGCTTCACCCGGATATTCTTGCGGCGCTTGGTACTGTTGACGACGGCGTGCCGGTAAGTCTCCCGTAACTTGCCCAAAACCGGTAAAAAATACTGTCTATTTTGTGTCGTGTTGTTTGTGATTAGTGTGTTGCTATTCACAAGCAACACGATCATTCCCTTGTTGTTTTTCATAACAAAAAAATCAAAAAATTAACAAATTATAAATGGAGGAAAAATGTTGAGAAAATTAAATTCTCTATTAACATTATCAGAAACAAAAATAAATTTGTTTTTGGGATTACTTTTATTGGCAGTGCTTACGCTTGTCGGATGCGGCAATCCCAAAGTTCATGGAAAGGTTGTTTTTTCCGATGACAAATCACCCTTGCAAGGCGGTACGGTAAATTTTGTGACGGATAAAAATATCGCGCGCGGGCAGATCAATAAAAACGGGAATTACGTAATCGGATCGGAACAAGCCAAAGATGGACTTCCAGCCGGTGAATATAAAATTTATATCACCGATACAATAAAAGTTCTTCCGCCCAAAGACGGAACCGGAATACCGGTATTTGTGCAAGTAATCCATCCCAAATATACAAAACCCGAAACATCAGGTTTAACACTGAATGTTAAAAAATCGCAGGTTTTTAATATCGAAGTGGAGCGTTACGATCCTTCCGCCGATTCACTCGA
>JAITQV010000455.1 GCA_031288765.1 Planctomycetaceae bacterium | reverse complement strand
AAACATATTAAATAATCCGGGAGAACATCCAAAAATGATTGGTCAAGTGGCAGCGAAAAATGACCACTTGTGTGTAAAAATTGTCATTGCGCGATTCTTTTTCGCTGGCACACAAAATTACGATAATTAGTATTTTTATATTTATTGTTTTATTAAGATTATTTGTTCAAATAATCTTTAACTTTATTTAATAAAGGTTGTTCCTTGAGGTCTTGCCGCTGTAGTTGATAAAATTCGATGATGTTTTTATTGATCTTTACTTCGGCTTGTACTAAACGATTTGTCCAAAGTGAATTTATCACCCAACGATGTCCAAGAATATCAATCATACCATTATTGTCGGTTCGTCGAATAAAAATAATTGTTCCCTGCAGTGGTTTGTTGGTACCTATCTATTTTAAAAGTGGTCTTTACGTATTTGGCTTTATTTTCTATAATTTGTACTTTATTGATAATTTTTCCAAAAAAACCGAACTCATTGCTTCATTTTTACCCTTTTAATGAGGTTAATAGTGTGGAGTTCTTGGCTACTGAGGTTGTTTAGTAAAAAAAATTAGGTTGAAAATGAAGTTTGCCTTGCATCATTGTTTTCAGTAATTGCCCGTAGGACAAGAATATCAATAGATAAAATGTCCCACAACGTAAATCAAAAAACTCGTGGAGGTTTCACATGTTTTGTTTTTATTTATAGGAATCTCCTACGGAAATTCCTATTTTAATAACAACAAAAGATAAAATGTGAAAATTACACAAAAAGATTCTTAAATTATTTTTTGGGGAGGGGTATCTTGACCGATATTTTTTTAAATATAGAATAACTGACAAATAATTTTCCATATTTTAATTTCAACATTTAGGAGACTAAATTATATTTTAAAAAATAAGTAGCCCGAACAAAAATTCGGGTGAAAAAAATAATCGAGTACGTCAACAACACTTAGAATCGCTTCGGCGAACAGTAATTTTCTACATGACGACCGGATCTTCCGAGTAGAAAATTACCGTAGAATCAACAGAGTTGCGTGTCTCCCGTTAAGGGAGCGTCGCGTGTTGATTCTAGGGTATAATTCAGTGTTACATTTTAAAACATGTAATGCACCACTTTCGTCGGTGGGAATGAGCCTATTTTAAGTGACGTGTCGCTCCTCAAAGAGTGACATTTCTGTTGCCGTTTCTCGGCTAGTGTTTGTTTTCCAATTTCAGCAAAAACAGATTATGTGTTATGTAATCTGTTAAAATATCAAAGTTCTCTATATTCAAGGAGAAAAATCATGCAACAAATTTTATTTAACGTTTTGTCATGTATCATGACAAGCTTCATAGCATATTTTATGCTATGCGTCAACGGTAATTTCCGTTCGAAAGTTCATCGAACCGGGTACCGAAACGGATTTACGCTGGTAGAATTACTTGTGGTAATTGCGATTATCGGCGTGTTAATCGCGTTACTGTTACCTGCTGTTCAAGCTGCGCGCGAAGCCGCAAGACGGATACAGTGTTCCAACCATTTGAAACAAATGGGAATTGCTGTTCACAATTTCCATAACACACGAGAAGGGCTTCCACCGGCTGCTCTCAATACACATGGAGCATCGATTTGGGTTTTGCTTTATCCCTATATTGAACAGCAGGGATTGTACGATTATTTAAGTGCGCTGTCGCCGAATCCGGCAAGCGGTGCCAATATCGGATACTATCGCGACGGTATCGGAAGTAGTTTAATGCCTTATTTTAGCTCTGTTTACTCTAATGTTTGGCGGGATATGCCGTTTGAGATGCGACAAGCTTTTGGCTCAACACCGATCTATCGTTGTCCAAGCCGCCGCGGATCCGGACCACTTTTAATCGAGATAGCAACCGATTCGGGAAAAACAGTAAACGATCTTGCCGACAACAATGGGTTTGTTTTAGGACCTCAGAGCGACTATGCTTTCGTATGCGTTTCCGGTAATCCCGATAATGTAAGCAGTTCCGATGGCGGATTATGGTGGTATAACGGTGCCCATGTCAACAGTATTATTACACTTGCCAAAGGACCTTTCCGTTGCGCTCTTGTCGAGAGTCCCCAATATATCAATACAGGATGGGGAATGCTTTACATGTCTTCCGCAAAACGCGGACAACCCAGAGATACTTTTGCACGAATGGAAGATGGAACTTCAAACCAGCTTATGTTTGGAGAGAAACATATTCCGACAAAAAGACTTGGTTTTTGCGGAGGTGCCAATACAACCGAAATGTTACGCAATGCCGGTGATTGTTCCTTCCTGATCACGGGCGGGATATATCCTAACAGTATTTTTGTTAGTTCCTCCAGAGCTATTTACTTTACAACTGGAACCTGGACACCAGGAGCCATGACTCCTTATGCGTTATCACTGGCAAATCCTAATGATTATCCGGATGGCGAACCGTATCGCGATTATGGTTTTGGCAGTTATCATCCGGGTATATGTCCTTTTGTCATGGGAGACGGTACCGTTCGCGGAGTTAGTGTTACAACGCCGGTAGTACCTGTTCTTTACAGTCTCGCTGCTGTTGCCGACGGTAAATCCGTTTCACTTCCATAGTAAACCAAACCATTCACCTAAATTTTTGTTATGAAATATTGTTCATTATTGATTTATGTTTTTGTTGTTTTATCGGTTTTGTCCTTTGCCGGATGCAGCCGCAATGTTCAAGTAAAAGGCAAAGTAACATTTGCCGACGACCAATCTCCTTTAACCGTTGGTACTGTCATTCTCCAAAATGAAACTCACACGGCTAAAGGAAATATCAAACCAAACGGAACATTTCAAGTTAGTTCGGTCAAAAAGAATGACGGTTTACCTCCGGGTATTTACCAAGTTGGAATTATCGGAGCGATGGTTACTCCCGAATCTGAAAATTCCTCCACATTGCTCGAAGACCTTGAACCACAAAAAACTCCTATCGTTTCCCAATTACTGATCAATCCTAAATATCTCAATCCCCAAACGTCCGGTATCGTTTTCGATACCTCCAAAGATAAGGAGTTGAATATCGTCGTTGAACGTTACTAATTTATTGCGTTGTGTTTTTACATTAATATAACCAAAAGAGTGTGTGTAAGTTAAGTGTTCGGTTTTTGTAATATTTTAGTGGAATTTCCGATTGTTGCTCATTGTGCGCGATAATCACACCCTCGCAGAGTTGAGATTCGGTGTTAATATTGAAAGACAAAAATTCTACTGAAATATTATGAATACTTTGACTTACACACAATCATCAACTCTAATAATATGCCCATGAAAAAATTTTGTTCAATATTATTTATTTCAGCCGTTTGTTTGTTTCCTTCGCTTATAGCGGCACAACACAACAAAGACCCGCCAACACGGATTGTTTTATTGGGTGATTCCACAACAGCAACACGAGATTCCCTCAAAATTTATGGAACACTTCTTGATGAAGCATTTCGTTCGGAAAATATTGATGTTATAATAATCAATTCCGGAGCCGGAGGAAATACAAGTTCCGACGGCAAACGTAATTTTCAAGAACGGGTTATTACGCACAATCCCGATTTGCTTGTTATTCAGTTCGGGCTTAATGATTCGGCAATTGATGTTTGGAAAAATCCTCCTGAAGTGAAATCACGGGTTTCCCAATCACAGTATGAAGAGAATTTACGTTGTATGATCGGTCAGGCTAAGTTACGGAAAATTCCCGTTATTCTGATGACAACCAATCAGATGGTCTGGACTCCGAAACTTCGGGAGTTGTACGGAAAACCGCCGTACAATCCTGATGATCCCAAAAGTTTTACCGATACGGCACTGCGTGATTACAATAATATTGTCCGAAAGGTTGCCGAATCGGAAAAGGTTCCTCTTGCCGATATTTTTAAAGCCTACGACGAGTATGTTGAAAAACACGGAGGAAAAATCGATAATCTTCTTTTGGACGGAATACATCCCAATAATGAAGGTCAAAAATTAGTTTTCGATCTTCTTTATCCTGTGATTAGAAAAACGGTTCATTTTCATAAAAGATGAATTAAATCCGTTCAAACGAGTTGATTGATAGATGTTTGTACACAAATTGAGTGTTTCATTTGTGTAATATTTCAGAAGTTTTACTGTTTGGTAGTTTTAACCTTAACGGGGGATTCGTTTAATGTCCCTTGTTCAATTTTCAATTTTTAATTGGAGGCACAAAATGTTTATTCAAACCTTTATGATGTTTTTCAAAACGATTGATAAAAACGGAAACAAAAACAACCGTTATTCAAATCGTTTTGACAAAGGAAATCCCGTTTACAATTTCAAGGGTATGAAATTACGGGTGATTCTGAAGATCGTAACATTCTTTTTTGTTGCATCTGCATGTTTTGGCGGACCGCTGGTGATGCACGAAAAGGGTGAAAAAATGCCAACGAACCTACAAGGTCCGTTCGTGGTAACAGACAAAGGAGACATCCTTTGCTTTGAAAACGGAGCGGTTCACCGCAGCAACGACAAAGGAAAAACCTGGACGTCTAAAAAGATTTTGGACGAAAAACGCTTCAAAGATAGTGCGGAACGTGCAATTATCCGAACTAAAAACGGAACAATTATTGCCGCTTTTCTGAACAAAAATGAAGGAAGTTACGGTAAAAACCATAAGGGAAAATGGGGAGAAGGAAATGTTGATGATTTCGTTTTGCCTTCCTATATTATCCGTAGCACGGACAACGGGGAAACATGGAGCGAACCCCAACAAATTCAAAGACGTTGGTGCGGTGCTTTGCGATGTATGATTCAATTAAAGAGCGGACGAATCGTTTTAGTCGGTCAAAGTGTCGTTCCCTGGTCACATTCGACTTTGACCTACGCTTCCGATGACGAAGGTCAAACATGGAAAGCAAGTAACGAATTGGTACTTGACGTGCTTTTTCCTCATGATCACGAAGGGGCAATGGAAGCAACAATCGTTCAACGGAAGGACGACTCTGTTTATATGTTGATTCGAACAACAAGAGGAGTGTTATATGATTCGGTTTCGACTGATGGTTGTATGACATGGAGCGATCCCAAACCAACCGAAATCACAAGCAGCCAATGTTGCGCGACCATGACGCGGTTATCTGACGGACGGATTTCAATGCTTTGGAATGTTCTTCCGCCGAAAAATCCCAAAGATTATGGCGGCAGCCGTGAAGAATTGTCCATTGCATTTTCAGAAGATGATGCCAAAACATGGAGTAAACCAATTGTTGTTGCTGCGCGTTACCAAAAAGCCGAAGATTCTTGGGTGAACAATCAGGTTTCCTATCCTTACCTTGTTGAAGTTGAACCGGGTGTTCTTTGGATTACGTCCATGTTTGGCGGACTTCGTATGAAGATTCACCTAAAAGACCTCACAAAGTGATCTTCAAAAAAACTGAAACCGCAAATGAATGACCGTAGGTTACGTTATGTTTTACCTACGGTTATGCACATCTCGTCCTTCGGGCTTAGAACAAAAAAACATTCCACTGAATAAATAGTATCTGTTGAAAAAGAGGAGAAAAACGGAAAATTTATTTTTTATTACGTTAATAATTATTGCGAGCATGGGCAGATATTTATAATTTTTGTCAAAAAAACAGTTTTTAAGAGCTTTTGAGTACGCTGAAACCGTACCTTTATCGCAGTGCGGTGATTTTTGGAGCGAATTTTTGTTGTTTCGATTATTTTGCTTTGACCTTCTTAGGTTCTGCAGCCATGAGAACAAGATTGTGACAGAATATCGCACTGCCTACCCCCCGGCAAAATCCCTTAAATCCCCGAAAACAACACCGCGAAAGACGATAAACGCGTTTTAAGCATGAAATCGTGCCTTCAATTCCCGCACGAAAACATTGATACGATGCCATGACAACATCG
>JAITQV010000422.1 GCA_031288765.1 Planctomycetaceae bacterium | reverse complement strand
TTTTTTGATATTTTTAAAAACAAAAACCGGATTTCAGACAATTATTTTGGTTGATAGGTTGATATTTTTGGGTAATATTTCAATGGAATTTTCGATAAAAATTGGGTAATTATTCAGCGGAATGTTTCAACCTAACCTTATTTTCAACCTGATTCCCGAACAAAACAACCTTAGTAGTTAATAGTGGAGAACGCAAGCGGATTAAACATATTGCAGCAATAATAATTCCGCTTGCGAACTATTAACTATTCACTATAAACTATCAACTAATATGTTGCCCTTTCAGGTAGGGTGTTTGATGTTTTTTATGGATATTAACCCGCCGCGTTGCGGCAGGCTGGATTCTATTGCCCTTGCAGGGCATAGAACAAGTCGGCTAACGCCGACGCAATCGCTCGGCGAAGGGTTGCCTACCTCTTGATTGCCGAATTTTTAGGTTGTTTTTTTTGGGGAGGTAGGAAATTAAAAAGTAGGCGGCGTTTCCCAAAAGGGTTTTCACCCACCGCCGCATCAGTGTTAGCTGATAATAGATCAAATTGACGGTGTTTTTGTTTTAATTGCCATCCGTCAACAAATTTCTCGTCGGCTAACGCCGACTGTGAAAATCTGCGTAATCTGCGGATTATTTTTTTCGTGTATTCTATGGTTAATAAAAATAGACAGAACACAAATTTCTTTTATAACTTTTATAACTTTCCTTCTACGGCATGTCGTCCTTAACGGGACGGGCATTTTTTGTTCGCGGACGGAAAACACGCCCAATAGGTGTGTTGATCAAAGCGGCAAGAAAAATAAGATCCCCCAACATCGCCATCGTTAGAATCGCAAGCATCATAATCCCAAACATTTGTGTCGGCGTAAATGTGCTCAACGCAAATGCCGAAAGCCCAAGCCCCGCAATCATCGTCGTTTGGAACATCGATGTCGCACAACGTGAATAAGCATACATTGTTGCATCACGTTGCGCCATCCCCTGATCCACCCCGTCCCGAAACCACGTCAGGAAATGAATCGTGTCGTCCACCGAAATCCCCAACGCAACACTCGCCGTCATCATCGTGCCAACATCCACCAAGACCCCAAATTGCCCCATAAAACCAAAAACCACTATAATCGGAAAAAGATTGGGAATCATCGCACATAAACCGGCTACCGGACTTCGAAGTATAAACGCCATCGTTACCGCAATCATCAAAAACGATGTTATAAAACTGTCCCGCAACCCCGTAAGAAGTTCGTGTTGCGTTTTATAAACAACCGGCACCATGCCCGTATAAACCGCCTCAATCGGTTTGTCGGTAAACCCCAGTTTGCGGTGTTCCGGCTCCGCAACAGAAACCTCCTTCGGAAAATAACGCTCAACCACGCCGGTAATTATCGGATCAACAACATTTTTGACATCCTGAATAAACATCGCATAATCAATATCTTTTTTAAGCGACCAAACCCGAATACTAATTCGCCAAAGATCATATCCGTGATTTTTTTCCCATTGAACCGCTTTATCGCAAAATGTTTGCATTTCCTCCGGCGAAATACCAACAACTTCATTTTCCGCAGAAAAATTGATGAGTTCTTTCAGATTGGTTATTCCGGCACGCACAAGCCGTTCCGCATCGGCGGCAGTAATTTCAAGTTCCGAAAGCGTTTGTTGGAATTGAGGATTATCGGAACGCAATGAACGTTCACACTCAACCGTTACATAATCCTTCATTTCGCCTCGTCCTTTTTCGAGCATTGCGTTTGCGGCGCGTTCGACAGCGATTTGTCTGGCGCTTTTGCGCGTCCCCTCAAAACGAGGAATCTTCGGCATCATTGTTTCCGCCGAAATAACCCCGCCAATGTCTTCCGCAAGCTCTTTGCGTAACTCATTGTCAATGTCTTCAATCAACCGAAGCTTGTCCAATGTACTGAATTTACATTGTTCGTTGTTAAATTTGATAACAATTTCCATCGGAACCAAAGGTCCCAGATGTTCTTCAAGCCACGTATAATGATGAATAATCTCGGAATCGCCGGAAAAAAACCGCATCATCTTCACCGATGTTTTGATTTGGTACATTCCGTAGCAGAAAAATATCATCAGCATAATACAAATCAATGAAATAACAATATTGTTTCGTATAACGAATCCGCCCCAGATTCGCCAGATTTTTTGCATTACGGAATTGTGTTTAACGTGGAGTGTTTGTTCGGAGGCGATTTTGTGTGACGGATAAAAATGGAGCAGCGTCGGAAGATAATAGAACAAAAGAATGAGTTGCAAAAGAACGCCCAATGCCGAATAAAAACCAAATTTTGTAATCGGAACCAAATGGCTGGTGTAAAGCGAAATAAGACCAAGTGCTGTTGTCAGATTAGCAAAAAAGCAAGGCGACCATGCGTGCCGGACGGCGCGTTCGGGAGCCATATCGAGACCGTGTTCCCGAATTGCATCGTGATAATAATTGATCAGGTGAATGGCTCCCGACATTGCCAAAACGTAAACAAGCGCCGGCATACTCAGTAAAATCGCATCGCAAGTTCCGCGCGTGAAAGAAACACTGGCTAACGCCACACCGGCACTAATTATCGCAATCCAAAACACAAAAAATGTCAGCCGGAAATCACGAAAACAAAGCCACGCAAGAAAAAGTCCAATGATGCCGCAAATTCCGGCAAGACGCCGAAGCGTGTGTTCGCCTTCGTAAGTGATGGCGACATTATCAACCGGCGGACCTCCGATAATCACTCCCGTCATGTCAGGATGACGACCATAAATAATTTCCTTGATCGTTGTAACAATACCGCCGGCAATTTTCATATAAATAGGTCGATGATCCGGCTTTTTCGCAGCCTGAACGCCACATTCCCTGCCGATCTCGCGAATTGCCTCAAGAACTTTTGCCAAGTCTTTACCTTGCGGCGCCTCTTTCGCCAACGTAACAATTAACGCCGAATTTTGACCGTCCGGTCCTATTAATGTTCCTCTAAGTTTTTCACGTATTTGGTCTTCGCTCAAACGGATTCCGCCAACACCGGAACCGGAATAACGATCTTTCAGTAACCGAAACAAACGCGGTCCGGTAATAACCGATTTGAAATAATTCAGAGATTCCGGCGGATTTTCAGGTTCGGCGGGTTCGGCGGTTTTAAGTGTTTCGGAAGGCGGAGTTGTTTCGGGGGCAACGTCTGCAACAGCGGTTTCGTTTTTGGATTCCGGCGGAATTGTTTTTTCCGAATCCAAAACCAATTCCGCTTTAATATGTTCGTCCGCCCATTGACCGACGTTGTCAATCGTCTGACCCGGAACAAGCTTTTGCGCAAACATTTCGAGCCGGGAATCATCCATTGTACAGCCTTGCCAGCTAACCACGACAAAACGTTCAAACGGGAAATTTTTGAGAAACCATTGATATTGCTGCGTTTCCACAAAAGAATCCGGCAGCCAGTCGGCAACATTGTTGGAATTACTCATCAATGTCCGCTTTGTTCCCATCCAAACAAAGGGTAAAAGAAAGAAAATAACAATCAGGATGCGGAATCCATACCGGCTAAAAAATTCGTTGCGCATTCTTTTTTTATTTCAGCGAAAAATGGAAAACAGGTAATTATTCAATCAGGGTTTGAAAGTGGGCATTATTCGTACCAATTACCGCAAACAACCGCCGGTCAAACAATTTTCCGGTTTATTAACAACTGGGTTATCGGCACGGGCAAAAAAATTAAAAATGTCTCAATTCCAATCAAACGGTTGAACAGTTACGAAGATATTTGTTTTTGACCGATTGATTTATTATATTCGATTTTTAAAAAAGGAATAGCCCCAAAC
>JAITQV010000415.1 GCA_031288765.1 Planctomycetaceae bacterium | reverse complement strand
CATTCCGGTTATACAACTGAAACGCGTCCTGTTGTTGACGCGTATTATCGTGTACGGTTTGGGGCGGCGGAGTTGACGGACGACGAACTCCGTGATGTCCGCGAACGGCTTGACCAACTCGAAAAAAAAATCATCAATAGTTAATAACTAATAGTTGATAGTGAATAGTTAATATACTTTCCACGCTTTGAAATTGCTCTTTTAATACGTGAAAAGTATGGAAAATACGCCAACAAAATACTGATTTGAATTAGAAAAAAGAATGTCCCTAAAATTCCAACTCTTCAAAAAAGAGAACTTACTCACCGTGTAAAGTATAGTGGAGGACGCAAGCGGATTTCCCGCTTAACGGCAATAATTCCGCTTGCGGTTTTAGCCCGCGGGGCGAGATGTGCATAACCGGCGGTGAAGCGCAGCGCAACCGCCGGATCACGACCCCAAAAAACATAAGCCCCGCACGGGGCGAGATTATCAATCAACACAACCATAATCTCGCCCTTGCAGGGCTTTATGTTGTTGGGAGTTGTTGATCCGTAGGTTGCGCTTCGCTCCACCTACGGTTATGCACATCTCGTCCCTTGCGGGACGAAGATTGGGAAATCATAAACGGTTGCAAAATTTTTCGCCCATACCAACGACGGGATTTACGAATTTTTGAAATGTTAATCGCAAAATCGGCGGGCGGTTGCCGACAATCTTATTTTCAACCTGATTTTTCTAACAAAACAACCTTAGTAGCAGGGAAGCCTTCCTATAATCAACCTTATTACCTGATTCCTTTATGTTTTTAATAAGGTAATAAGGTTCATTGGTTTGGAACTTTGGGCTACTAAGGTTGTTTTGTTAGAAAAATCAGGTTGAAAATAAGATTGTCGTCAACCGTCCGTCCATTTTACGATTAACAATTTAATTCCGTATCACTATGTACAAAAATCTTGTAATATTTATTTTATTGGTTGTCGTTGCCGGAGTGTTTCGTTTCGCAAAACTCGGCGAATGGTCATTCGGCTTCGACGAACTCTTCACCACCCTCGAAACAAAAATCCTTTTCGGCGAAACCGCCGTTCCCGATGAATATCTCCAAAACGGAACCGTTAAACCCGAAAATACACAATATTACCGTTTGCCGCGATTACTTTGTGCGTCTTACGCCGTTCACCGGCTTGGCTACGCGCTTTTCGGAGAAGATGAATTTGGTTCGCGGACATTGCCGGCAATTATCGGAGCAATAAGCGTCGGCGTTCTTTTTCTTTTAGCAAAACCGCTAATGGGATTCGCAGGCGCTCTAATATTGGCAATGCTTGTCATGGTTTTACCGGAACATATTCTGCACAGCCAGAACAACCGCTTTTATATCCAATCTTTCCTTTTTGTTTCGGTAGTAATGTTTTTAGGGGCGGAGGTTGCCGCGCGGCGCTCCGTAACCGCAACTTTTTGGCTGGGCGTGTCGGCGGTTCTCATGGTGTTGAGCAATTCTTTTGGCGGAATTATTTGGGGAGGGGTCGTTTTTGCCGTTGCCGCCGACATCGTTTGCTCAAAAAATTCAGGCGCCCCCCTTCTCTCCGCCGGCACAGGATATGTGTTTCTGATATTGATTGCGTGGTCGGCTGTTTTGTTCGGAATTTTCGTTTTCCATATTGCCCCGTTGTCGGATTCGTGGAACAGTTCATCGGTTTGGGGTTACACGCCGCTGCACACGGCTATGGCGTTTATCAACAAGTTCGGCTGGAGTTTGTTTTTGTTCGCAATACTCGGCGCCGGAATAACCCTGTTCCGTTTCCGTAATAACGGCAACACTTATTGGACAATTCTTGTTCTCGTGTCGGGCGTTTGCGTACTTTTATTGCCCCTCAAAATCGTTTACAACCCCTTTTACGGATTCCTTTTTATTGTCCCCTTTCTCGTAACCGCCGCAATTTTTGTCCGCGAAATTTACCGGCTTCTTTCCGAATCGCCCCTTCCTTTCCGTTCAATTATTGCGGTGTTGTGGGTGATTGCCGCGCTGCTCGTCAATTTCCCTTCGTTGTACAGTTATTATCAGGACGGCAGCCGCGCCGATCACCGTGCGGCGTTCCGGTATGTCGCGGAACATTGGGAGCAAGGCGACCGTCTTACCGGAATTGTGATGGGAACCGCTCAATATTATATTCCCGGCAACACGCCGCGTATTCCGTTACGGTCAAACAACACGGCGGAAAGATTGCAGGAAATTCTTGACGGAGAAATCGGCGGCAACGGCAGATTATGGGTTGTGATACCGAGTTCGCGGGACGGGCTTGAACTTGAACTTCGCAGATGGCTCGGACAAAACGCCCTTTTTGAAACATCCTTCACCAAAAAACGTTTCGATTACGACGAAAACAACGTCGAGGTCTTTCTCGTCCCAAAAAAGAAAAATCAATAAAAAGGGAAGGGTATCATGAAATTTTTGTTAAACGTTTGCAATCATAAGGCAGGCAACGTTTCGCCGAAACGTTGCTCCGGCGATAGCCGGATTGTTTCTGTTTCCGGCGGGAAACGAACTCCGGCTTTGCGGTTGCGACCTCCGCTTGCAACATTATCCGATCTCAACTCTCCACTATCCGCTAAAATATAAGGAATACACAACAAAATATTCGTATTTACTTGGTCGTTTGCCGTGTAATCAAAATTTTGGAAAAACGATCTTAGCCCGCAGGGCGTGATGTGCATAACCGGCGGTGAAGCGAAGCGCAACCGCCGGATCCCGCCCCCCACCCAATAGAAGCCCCGCAGGGGCGAGATTATTAACCAATACAACCATAATCTCGCCCTTGCAGGGCTTTGGGATATGGGGGATTGCCGATCCGGCGGTTGCGCTTCGCTCCCCCGCCGGTTATGCACATCACGCCCTGCGGGCTAAGAACAAAAAAATACTAACTGTTTGACCTTGCGGAGTAGAGTTCAACAAATGGTTGAATAGATACAAAATAATATTAAACTATTTTCGGACTATTTCACAACAAACAAACATTCCGCCGAATAATCACAAATATTCGTTAACCCTTTTTAAACAATGTTGACCTTTAAAAAAATTTTAAACGTCTTACCCTTCTTTTTCCGATCATCTGCCGTCAATCCCGTTGATCCTGTTCGGGATTCGGGCAGGGCAGGGCGGAGTTACGAAAAACGCCGCATGATCGGAGCGGGAATTATTGTTTTACTTTGGACATTCATGCTGCTCCATATTCAGGGCGAATCTTGCTGTTGCAGTTATGCGCACGGCTGGGTGTTGCAAAAATTTCTGTTCCGCGCGGTCTTGAATCTTCTGTTTACGCTTTCCCTGACTTTGGTTTTGCCGCGTCTTGCCGTGTTCTTGCTTATTCTTCTCAATGCGGTTTGCGGTCTTGGTCTGATAATTTACGCCGGATATTTTCACGAAACAATGAGCGTACTTTCCCTCTTTGCCGATTTTCGGGAAGGAATTGCGGTTGTTGAGGCGGTTCTTTCGGAAATTCCGGTTGTGTCCGCTTTTTTGTTCCTGATAATCGTCATAGTTTGCGGAGTTCTTCTTTGGTTCAAAAACACGCCCCCCTTCTCCTTCCTCCGGCGTTTGGCGGGAGCGGGTTTCTGTTTCGCGGTGTATCTTGCGATGATCGGCGCTCTTGCCCAATCCTATGACCTTTCCTTCACAATTCTGATTCACGAGAAAGAAACCGGCGATTTAACCGCCGCATACGGATATTTGCCGGTCTGGACGGCGGAACTCGTCCTCAAAAATGAAACAACCCTCCGCAATGACGCCTTGATGCAGCCGCAATCCGATTTGCTTTTCCCATTGGAAACCCCGCTGGAAATCCCGCGTCAAATTGTTATCGTACAAATCGAAACTCTCGACTTCACCATCATTGACCGCAAACTGAATAATCATATTGTTACGCCGTTCCTAAACGAATTAAAAACGAAGTCCTTTTTTTACAAGGTGAATACTTTTCATTATCACGGTTCCGCCGATGCCGATTTTGCGTTCCTTGCACGGCGCGAACCATGCCGACACCTTTTAAATTACAAAATTAAAACTTTCCCTTACGAAAATTCCCTGCCGCATCACTTCAATGAACACGGCTACCGGACTTATTCGTTTCACAACGGCAACCGCTTATATTTCAACCGCTATACCGCCTTTCAAAAAATGGGGTTTACAAATATCAACTTCATTGAAGAACTGACCAAGAAGTATTCTCTTCAAACGGAACGGATTTACAGCTGGGACGCCGTGCGGGACGATGTACTGTTCCGAATCGTTTCCGAAACAGTCCGGGCGGAAAACGGCAAAAGCTTCTTCTTCGTAATTACCCTGCTCGGACATGCCCCGTTCACCGAAGTTACGGAAAACGGTATTTTTCCCAATCCCGCAACACCGCTGGAACGTTACGCGAATACGGTTCATGTTACGGACAAGCAGATTCGTTCCTTCTACGAATCGCTCCCCGACGGCACAATGGTTGTCGTGTACGGCGACCATTCCTCAAATATCGCCGCCGCCGAATATACGTCCCGCAGTTCGGACGGCAATTTTGTTCCGTGTATGGTTTCCGTTACCGGAAAATCCCTCGCCGGTCGGCAAAAAACCGCCGAACACTTCGCATTAAGCGGTCAACTCTCGCTCGCCGATATTGCCAATTATCTGCGGCAATGCGTGCGGGATTAGACGGCGCACGAAAAACAGGGAAGGGCGGTGCGCTTGTACTGCCGGTTTTCCGCCGCTATAATAAATGCCGTTGCGCCTAATTTTTCACGCGCAAAACTCCCTCCGTCTTCCGCCGCCTTTTCCGTACACACACGCCCGTACGCCGTTAGCAATATTAAACCCATGACAACAAATTCCGCTGCCGAAAATAAATCCGCAAAACAATTTGCAACAGGATTAAAAAAACTTTTTCCCGATGCCGGATGTTCGCTTCGGTTCCGTTCGCCGCTCGAACTTCTCGTTGCAACTATTTTGTCGGCGCAATGTACCGATATTCAGGTGAATAAGGTTACGCCGGAACTGTTCGCAAAATACCGTACCGCAAAAGACTTCGCCGCCGCTCCGCTCAATGACCTCGAAACAATAATCCGTACCACCGGATTTTATCACAATAAAGCCGAAAATATTCGGGAAGCCTGCCGGAAAATCTGCGAACAGTTCGGCGGCAATGTCCCCGATTCGATGGAGATGCTGACGTCCTTGCGCGGCGTCGGACGTAAAACCGCCAACGTCGTTTTGGGGAACGGGTTCGGACGGAATGACGGTTTTGTTGTGGACACGCATGTTTTCCGCCTCGCTCACCGAATGGGATTGGCTGCCGGAAACACGCCGGAAAAAACAGAACAAGAACTCATGTCCGTCTTTCCGCAAAAAGACTGGACATTTTTAAGCCACGCGCTTATCCTGCACGGGCGTGCCGATTGCAAAGCACGCAATCCCAACTGCAAACATTGCCCCTTCACAAAATTTTGTCCGAAAATAAACGTCTGACTTCTTTTAACCGTACAAAATACCCGCGCGGCGGCGTGATTGACGGCGGACGGCGTGATTACAAATAATAAATTCAAAAACGAAAATTCAAAAATAATGATAACGGTTATTGAGTGGAATGCAGTTTACAACTGTGATTGTATCGAAGGAATGGGAATGTTGGCGGACGGTTCGGTTGATCTTGCCTTTGCCGACCCGCCGTTCAATATCGGATACAAATATGACGGCTATCACGATAAACTTAACGATAAAGATTATTGGACATGGTCGGAACAATGGATGGCGGAAGTACAACGTATTCTGAAACCGGACGGAACCTTCTGGCTCGCTATCGGCGATGAATACGCCGCCGAACTTAAAATTATCGCAACAAGGAAACTCGGCTTCGCCTGCCGCAATTGGGTCATCTGGTATTACACCTTCGGCGTCCATTGCAAACAAAAATTCACACGCTCCCACGTCCATCTGTTTCACTTCGTCAAAAACGCCAATCAATTCACCTTCAACGATCACGAAATCCGTATTCCCAGCGCACGGCAGCGTATCTATCATGACAAACGCGCCAACCCGCGCGGACGGTTGCCGGATGATACGTGGGTTCTCAGACCGCAAGAACTCGGACAGGAATTTGGTTTCGATAAGGATACATGGTTTGTTTCGCGGCTTTGCGGGACATTCCGCGAACGTGTCGGCTGGCACGGCTGCCAAATGCCCGAAGCCATTCTCGAACGGATTATCAATGTCTCCAGCCGACCAAACGAAAAAGTGTTCGACCCGTTCCTCGGCAGCGGAACTACCGCCGCCGTTGCAAAAAAACTCGGTCGGCAATTCCTCGGCTTTGAATTGTCAAAAGAATACTGGGAACTCTCCCAAAAACGACTCAACCCCGCAAACTAAAATATCCCTAAACCGGCAAATAATAAAAGATATTCGCAACACGTTCCGCCGCCCCCGCAACAGACAACGGAAAATTTATGACGAAAATCAACGCCCGTTTTTCGTATCATTGTCCTCGTCCTCGTCTTCCTCATTATCATCTTCTTCATCATCGTATTCGTCGTCCTCGTCTTCGTCTTCGTCGTCCTCATCTTCATATTCGTCGTCCTCGTCTTCATATTCATCGTCCTCGTCTTCATATTCGTCGTCATCGTCTTCATATTCATCGTCTTCATCTTCATATTCGTCGTCATCGTCTTCATATTCATCGTCCTCGTCTTCATATTCGTCGTCCTCATCTTCATATTCGTCGTCGAAGTCGTCCCAATCGTAGTCGGGGTCGTTGGCGCGAAGTTCGTGCAGTTTAATCTGAGCGGCAATAATTTCCTCTTTGGTCTTAATCGGAATAACGGTTATATTATTGTCGGCGATTATGGCGGTTACGGTTTCCTTGTGCAGTTTGAAGAGTTCCTGCCATGATGCTTCGGGAGGTAATTTGTTGACGGTGATTCCTTCGCAATCCTCAAACGGGTTTATGCCCTCCGTATTCGATGTCGTCAGAAACGAACCGTCGCTAAATCCCGTTTCAATATCAACAGTCTTCACGTTTTGAACCAACTTGCCGTTCTCGTCGAAACTCCGAATATTGTACAACGCAAAAACGTACCGACCGTTTTCGGCAGTGAGTGTTCGGATAAATGTTCCGGCATTCCGCCAAACTTGTGATAATTCGGGACATTCCAAATCGCCGGTAACTTGAGCGCCGGCTGCCGCCGTGATTTCTTGTGCGGTTTGGTCGTACCAGCCAAGATCAAGATGTGAAAAATCATCGGAATTTGCGCCGATATAAGTAACCGGATTTTCGTAATATTGTTTTTGACGTTCGGCTTCCTGAGACATCTGCTGCGCCATCTCCTTAAACGAAGAACCGAACTTTTGAAACATAGAACCAAGTTCTTTTAAACGCAGCCAAAGTTGGATACTAATAATCGCCAACGGAAAAATCACTCCGAGCGGAATCATCCAAAACAGATGGAATTTTGAAAAATTCGTTGTTGCCGTAATCAACAACGAAATAATTCCCCAAGGAACCGGAAAACAAATTGCCCAGTTAATGGATTCCCTGTTCGAAAATCTTTTGAAAACGATGAATCCCCACAATACAATAAACAATACCGCCAATCCCCAAACAAGCCAACCTAAAATTTCCTGCACCATTGATTATTCTCTCCTATAACGAGTGTACGGTTTACCAAAATAACACGATTAAACTTGACGTATTCTATCTTGTTTTGCCGGTTTTTACAATCGGCTGCCCCGCTTTTTTTATTATTTTTGGTTTAACCGGTAATTTCCACCTTGTTTATTTGAGCGTTATCCTTAGAATAACAGCATTATTTTATTCCTTTACTGCGCTGTAAGCGGCGCCGTTTATTCCGAGACAACTTCATTTTGAAATACTGATATGCCGCAACCGGAACAACGCCTTTCGTTTGAACAACCGATTTTCGAACTCGAAGCCCGAATCGAATCGCTTAAAAAGGATTCTGCCGTATCTGAGGTTCGTGAGGAAATTGCGCAGCTTCGTAAAAGTCTGTTGCAACTTCAAAAGGAAATTTATGCTTCACTTAAACCGTGGGAAACGGTTGAAGTTGCTCGGCATCCGAACCGACCGCAAACTGTTGATTATCTTGAGATGGTTTTTGACGAATTTATAGAACTGCACGGAGACCGTTTCTTTGGAGATGATCCGGCTATTCGAACCGGCTGGGCAAAACTTGACGAGTTCAAGGTGATGGTGGTCGGTCAACATAAAGGGCGGAATCTCAAAGAACGGCAAATCTGTAATTTTGGTTGTCCGCATCCGGAGGGTTATCGAAAGGCGTTACGAACGATGCGGATGGCAGCGAAGTTTCATCTTCCGGTTGTCAGTTTAATTGATACGCCGGGCGCATTTCCGGGTATTGCTTCGGAGGAGCGCGGTGTTGCGTTAACGATTGCGGAATTGATGTTCGAAATGTCGAGGTTACCAACGCCGGTTATTTGTGTTGTTATTGGGGAAGGGGGATCGGGCGGGGCAATCAGTATTGGGGTTGGTGATCGCGTGGCGATGCTCGAACATACTTATTATTCTGTTATTAGTCCGGAGGGTTGTGCGGGGATTCTTTGGAAGAGCGGCGAGTACAAAGACAAGGCAGCGGAAGCACTCAAGATGCGTTCAAAAGACTTGCTTGGTTTTGGAGTGATTGAAGAGATTATTGAAGAACCGCTTGGTGGTGCGCATCGCGATCCGCATTTAGCGGCATCACGCTTAAAACATTATTTACGGAACCAACTCAGGGAGCTTGTCAAAATTCCGATAGATCGTCTTGTTTCCGAACGTTATAATCGTTTCCGTAAACTAGGAGTGTTTGAAGAAGAGTTAGAAACGGAAAATCGACAACAACAAAATAACAAATAATAGGGAATATTTACCGCGCCAATTTATCGTACTAAAACGATTTTGGGTTCTTTATCCGCCCTAGTAACGTCCGATAATGTTTCTTATGTTCGGTTAGCGATAACCGGACATAAGGGGCATTTTTCGGGGCGACGGATGCTTATTTTCTAGGATATCCTTTAAAAATTAGGTATCCTATGAAAAACGATTTTAACGTTACGAAAGCCAAAAAATTAGAATCATCGTCGCCGGCAATTTCTAAGCGGCGCGGCGGTCGTCCATTACGTTATGGCGAGCCGACAAAACTCTGCCGGATTCCATTGTCTTTCGAGCCGGTTCTTTCCGTTCTTTTAATGCTTTGGGAAAAAACCAGAGATGTCGAAGAGGCTAAGTTGTCACTTGTCCAACGTGCAAAGCGTCTGCGCGAGATGGCAGATTTCTTTGAAGATTGTGATACTTTCGCAAAATTATCAGGAGGCAAAAATGGCAAAAAAGAAAACCTATAAAATCGAGGTATTGGGAATAGAAGTATCCGGCAAATTCCGTAAATCGCAATACAATTATGTAATGAACATGCCGCAAGGTTTAGCGGAGGAGTGCTATGAAAAAGCTTTAACAATGCTCAATCCTTATTACGTGTTGGATGTCGGCTATCGTATTGAAGTGAGTTCAAGCGTGTCGGCATTGGGAGCTCAGCGGGTATTAACACTTTATAAGTTTGTACGCGAGAAAAACGATGAATCTATTCAATACATTTTGAGTATTCGCATAAATTTGAAGGGGGCAGAGTTATGCGTTTCGGGTTCTGCGTATGGGTTGTTGGAATCATTGGAAAATTCTGACGGTTCTAATGAGACAGAAAAAGGTTTGTTATTCAGTATTTAGTATTTTATAAATTAAAACTTAAATATGAGGTAAACATGTTAAGTCCTGAAGGATTACGTGAACTAATTGATAGAAAAGAATTACAAGCACGTGCTGAGTTGTACGATTATGAGCTTTTAACTCCTTTTTTTACACCGGATACTTTTGAAGTTTTCAATGATGATCCGTTTCCACTTGAAAAATTTGTAGAGTGTTCTTTGTTGAAAAAGAAGTCTATAAAAAGTGAGCAAAATCGGCGTAATTCGTACGGCAATGAGGGACGAATAGCCGGGCGAATTACGCCGTCTTTAGCCCCTGCCGATAACATGGGGGGTGTCATGTACCGCAAAATCTATGGCGGTTATGATGGCGGCGTAGAGGCTGGCTTTGAAGGTGTGTGGCGTAAAACCGAATTTGCCGATTTGTGCGAAAAATTGTCTATTGCGAAACAAGCCGCCG
>JAITQV010000394.1 GCA_031288765.1 Planctomycetaceae bacterium | reverse complement strand
ATATTAACGGATTTTAGGGGAAAAATGGTAAAAAAATAAAAAACTTTGAAAAAATGCTGCTTCGCGCGCGGCTTGGACGGCAGGTAACAGTAATGCGATTAACACTCCGATAATCGCAATTACCACAAGTAATTCTACCAGCGTAAACCCGTTTCGATATTCGTTTCGACGAACCTTCGAACGGAAATTACCGCCGGCACACAACAAGGTTAATAGCATAAAAGATGCTATAAGGATTGCCGTTAAAAACGGCAAAAGGTTAAATAAACAATCACTCATTTTTTTTCTCCTTAAAGAAAAAAGGTTAATATTTAATAGATTACATAACAAATAATCTATTTTTTGATAACATTGGGAAAACACTAGCCGAGAAACGGCAACAGAAATGTCACTCTTTGGCAGGAGCGACACGATTGTCAGAAAGGTTATTCCCACCGACCAAAGTGGTGCATTACATGTTTTAAAATGCAATACTGAATTATACCCATGGATTGATACGCGACGCTCCCTTCACGGGAGACACGTAACTTTATCAATCCACAGTAATTTTCTACACGGAAAATCCGTTGGTCTGCAGAAAATTACAGCTCGCCGAAGCGATCTGACAATAGTTGACGTACTCGATTATTTTTTTCACCCGAATTTTTGTTCGGGCTACTTATTTTTCAAAACGTAATTTAATCTCCTAAATGTTGAATTTAAATAATGGAAAATTAAGCATGGGTGAAATTATACCAATAAACTAAAACCTGTCAAGACGAATCCGAATCGTTCAATAAACGACGGAATAAATATCCCAAAACTATTGAATCATTGCCGATTTTTTATTTCGGTATTTTTATATCATTTCTCCGTTTCACCTGAAGCACTCCAAACCGATAAGACACTCGAACTAAATTTAACTGATAAAGAAGAAAAATCGCTTGACGTTGCGATTCAAATTGAGGATAAGGAACCCAATCATTCCAATTGTTCAAATATTGGTAGAGCGTCCACGCTAACATAATTCTTGATCGGTCATAGGAAAAACATTGGCGGAAAATCGAAATTCCCCAGAAAGTTAAAAGCGGAGCAGCACAAAAAATCATCAAAGGAAATACCATCCAACCGGAATTTGCCGGTAACCAAATTAATGATTTTTTAATTGCAGGAAATTCGTTGTCATATTGTACAATGAAAAAAAACGGGGTGTTCATCCATCCTGCCCCCGTAACAACACAAAGAAATAAAACCGCCAAAATTCCGTCCGGTAATTGAAACGGCAACGGCGTCAACGCGGAAAGAATAATCGAAGCATAAATAGTGGCAATCCAAAAAATGAAAGCAATCATTCCGACAACTGTTCCGAATACACAATAACCGAAATTATACCGGTGAATAAACCGGATTAAATCGGATAGCGTAAACTCTTTCGGAATAGTCATTATTTATTTCTGTTAAGTTTTCAAATTATTCTTCCGTTTTATTGAGATGAGAATATTTACTGAAAGGAATTGTCTGTTTTATTTTTGTAATATTTTAGATGCAAAGTGTTACGATGTTTTTTTGCAAAGAATGATGAAAACAAGCGGTTATGTGTTACGTTGAAACGTGTCGAGCCATTGACAGGTTTTTCGGATTCCCTCTTCAAACGGAATGGGCGAATAACCGAGTTCCCGTTTGGCTTTATCGCACGAAAACGCCCAATCCGCAAGAAATGTCCTAACCCAACCGGGTGTAACAGGCGGATAAACACCGAAATATTGAGCACGACACCGAAAAAAATAAGCAACAATCATCGGAATAATCCAATAAATTTTCCATTGAAACCGTTTTTTGCCGTCAACCCAATCAACCGTTTGAAACAATTTTTCAAGTGAAACATTTTCTCCTCCTAAAATATACCGTTCACCGATTTTTCCGTGTTCCATTGCCAAAATATGACCTTCCGCAATATCGTTCACAAATCCGTAGTTACCGATATTGACGCCGCGATTTAATAAAAAGGGAAAACGTCCGCGCCGGAAATCATCAATCAATTTAGAAACGGAATTTGATTCCGAAAACAAACCCGGTCCGTAAACCCGTGTCGGATTGACAATAACCAATGGTAATCCTTCTTCGATCCATCGAATGGATTCTTGTTCCATAATCGTTTTGGTTTGTTCGTATTCCGTGAAATAATGTTCGGTTATTCGCGGCATGGTTTCATCACCGAGAACACCTTGCGGAGTTGGTCCCAGTGTTACAATAGTGGAAGTCCAGACAATCCGTTCCACGCCTAATTCTTTGGCAACAGTAAAAACGTTTCGAGTTCCTTCGATGTTGACTTGCTCATAAATTTTTGGATTGGGCGACCAATTTTTGGCGTATGCCGCCAAGTGAAAAACGTATCGGCAATCCTCCATACCGCGCCGCAACGACTCAATATCCGCAATATCACCGATAATATATTCGACATTTTGTTTGGTTTCCGGCATCTTTCGGACGAGTCCTCTCATTGAAAAACCGCGTTGAATAAGTTTTTCGAGTAACACGGAACCGATAAATCCGGTACTGCCGGTGATAAATATTTTTCCTGTCGTGTCCATGATATTATTGAACGGCAACAAATTGTTACGTTCCGACGGCAAAATTTCAACAATACAATTCAAACAACATAAAACAACTAAGCGGTTTACATAAACGCAAACAACTTTTTGCCGATTACGGTTTGGAGTTGGGATTTTCCATACCGGATATAGAATAGCAGATTGCCGAAAATTGGCAAGAACAATGAAAAAACACAACCCGATTACAACACATAAATTCGTTCTCTTAAAGACATGGAAGAAATAAAAGAGATGGAAAATTAAATTTCAGAGTTAAATTTTAAGCAGAGGCGGTTCGGCAATGATTTGTGTATCATGCGGAAAGTATTACCGAAACGTTTTAATAGAAAACAAACTGAAGTTTAGCGGAGGACAAGGGATTCGAACCCTCAACCGGTTTCCCGGCAACTGATTTCGAGTCAGCCCGCTCACCATTCGCATATCCTCCGAATTATTCATTATTATTCATTCCGAAAAACGAATAATCAAAACAATCGTTATTCTAGCGGCTTCGGTTCTTTTGGCAAGCCCCCAAAAACGGCATTGTGGAGTTCGGAAAAACAAGGCGGAAAATTATATTTCCGTTTCATTCGGTTCGGAAGCGGATAAACTTGCCCGTTGCCGTTCCTCGTCTTCAAAACGTCGCATGAGTAACATTTTTGAAAAGAACAACCATTCAAGAAAAATATCGCCAATCACCGACAAAAAACTCCCCGCCGCTCCGCAACAGAATAACATTAAAATTCGGTTGAAAAAATAGCGGTTGCTAATACTTTTCAGCCAAACCCAGTTTGTGTCGGAAGTTATGAAGAAAATGCCGCAAAATAATCCGCACCAAAAACCGGTACATTGAGCACACGAAATAAGCCCGTATAAAAACTCCGTCAATGTAAAACCGGAAGAATATCCTTTATGTTCGCGGTATAATCGGATTTGTTCAGACCGATTCGCCAGAAAATCGCGAAAAGATTGAAACAATGTTCCGCGAACCAAAATAAGCGTCATCCCAATTGACGCCAACGCAAAAAGAAGAAAATCTACCATAAAATATTCTCACGATTTTTTTGGTGAATCCGAATTTACGTCATTTTGCCCAACTTGCTGCGCCGTAAGTTGTTCCGTTTGATTTTGCTGTTGAGGAGGTCAGTGCTGAAGATGTTGCGGCAACTTTCCCTGCCCAATTGGTTTGGCTGGACGAAGAGTTACATTGCGGACAATAACCTGAGGATGTTGCGCCTGAGGCGGTATAAAAGGAATTTGCCGATTGACCGGAATTTTTTTGCGAGGTCAATGTTTTACCGCAGGTTTCGCAAACATAAGAATCGTTGCCGACTCGACCGCCGTAACTTGCGTAGATATTGGAAGTTACGGAGGATGCCTTACCGCAAACCGAACAGTAATTTGAGTTACTCAAACCGGAAACAACCGAACTGCGTGTAATTGTTGCTGATGAAATTGCCATTTTTCGCTCCTTCGCAATAACCCGAATTTACCGGGAATTAAGAACCGTCCTGATTGATAATTATTGTGTTTTATCGTATTGGGATGTTCGAAAAAACCATGCGAACTTCCTGATTTCGTTTTTTACCGGATGTTTATGTATAATCGGTTTTACGGGTTTATCCGGTTATATTGGTTAATTCGGTTCAA
>JAITQV010000382.1 GCA_031288765.1 Planctomycetaceae bacterium | reverse complement strand
ATGAGGTAATTGAGGTTAATATTTTAATTGTCCAACGGACAAGAAAATCAAAAGAATTGCGTACAATAACGTTCTTCAATAGGTAATTGATGGTCTTCATTGGGTAGTTGAAGTTCTTCAATCGGCAGTTGAAGTTCTTCAATCGGCAGCTGAAGTTCTTCAATCGGTAGTTGAAGTTCTTCAATTGGTAGTTGAAGTTCTTCAATCGGCAGCTGAAGCTCTTCATTTGGTAATTGAAGTTCTTCAATCGGCAGTTGAAGTTCTTCATTTGGTAATTGAAGTTCTTCAATCGGCAGTTGAAGTTCTTCAATCGGCAGTTGAAGATATTCATTTGGAAAAAACAAAATCAGACCAAAAATTTCAAAAAAAATAAAATTTCAAAAAAATAAAACCAATTATTAGAGATGCCCATCTTTATTTTTTGATAAATATTTTCATTTGGTTATTCGGGTAATATTGACAGCCGGACAATTTATGGTTTAATTCTTTACTGTTGTTAAACTTTTGTTCCGTTGGCTTCTGATATTAGGAGTTTTAAATGAATACGAAAATCAAAAAAAAACCGGCAACGATCAGTGTTCGTAAAAAAGAAATCATGCGTCGCCGTGAACGTGCTGTTGAGTTGTATCAAAAAGGTTTATCCTGCAATAAAATAGCACTTAAATTGCATGTCAATGCCCACGTAGTGGTTTGTGATTTGCGTGCTATGGGTAAACATATAAAAGTGCAAAAAACCAAAGCAAAACGCAATGCCGCACTGATACAGGATCGGTGTACCGGAAAAACAATAAGTACTTTGTCGAAAAAGTATAAAATTTCGGAGGATCGGGTCAAAGAACTCATTGACAATTACAACAAAACTGCCAAAGTTCCTGTTCCTGATTATCTGCAACTTCGGGCGATTCGTCTGGGGCAACAAAATTCTAAATTGAAACTTGGAAAATCCCAATCAAAACTTGAAATTTCCAAATCGAGAATTGAAAAGCCCTTGTCAAAAACCGGAACTTCCAAATCGAAAGTTAAAAAACCCCAATCGAAACTTGGAATTTCCAAATCAAAATATGGAAAATCCACGCGGAAATTAAACGCTGCAGCTGTTCCCGCCACAGAAGTTCGTCTTAACCGAATAGCAGCAATGCGTAAATCCGGTACAACAGTAAAAGCGATTGCGGAAAAGTTTAAGTTGTCGGAAAATAGAGTTTACCAATTACTTAAACAAAGTATTCCTGCACAAAAAAAAGGTATTTCCAAAAAAGGAAAGAAATAACCTTCGCATTGTTGTAACCATTTACGATCATTTCCATAAAACAAATAACTCCATAAGGCAGACAACCTAAAAGGTGAGCAACCGGACACAAGGTTGGCGTAGATTTTTTGGCATGAACAAGAAAATCTTGTTGAAAATGAAAGTTTGTTATAGAAAAAGACCTCAACAGCAAACAACATTTTAACAAAATATTGCCGTTACGTTGTAACCTTGTTCAAGCAAAAAACTATCTGAAAAAACCGTCTGCCTCAGTACCTCAATAACAAAAAATTCAAAATTTAATAAACAGGTACAATTTCCCATGTCTCACAAAAATTTTTGTCAGGTTCTGATTTTTGTTTTATTAACCGCTGTTCTTCCGCTCATTTCGGCGCAAACTGTCGTTAAAGAAGTTGTCCGGTTTGAACAGATAAATGAAAATTTGTTGCAACCGGATCGGTTTCGACCATACGAAAGCGGTTTTGAAAAACAAGGTGATGTTTTCGTTTGCGATAACAGTAATGATAATACCGCCAAACGCGGTGTTATGTACAATATTGTTCTCGATCAGAAACAGCCATTGCCCATTTACGCCGAAGCGTGGAGTAAAGCGGAAAATGCAGGCAGTTCGCAAAGTCTTGATTATGATTACAGTATTTATCTTGATCTCATTTACACCGACGGAACACCGTTATGGGGGCAAAGTATTCCTTTCTCAACCGGAACTCATGATTGGGAACGGAAACAAATATTTCTTGTACCGGAAAAACCTGTCAAATCGTTGACATTTTACACATTGTTTCGAAATAGAGCTGGTAAAGTATGGTTTCGCGATATGAAATTATCGACTCAAAAAATTGATGGCGAAGCCGTTTGGTTCGACTGCGTACCCATCCGAAAACCAAAATCCGGTAACGCACAACCCGAAACAATATCGTTTCAAATTCGTAATGTTGCCGATGATTCGGATTTCATATCGTTGGACAAAAATCCATTCGGAATCCGTTCGAAAACCGAATCCAATGAAACCGCAACACAAATTACCTTGACAAACGAAACAAAGGAAGATCGTTGTTTAACATTGATTTTTTCGCGTTTTCTCAATGATTTGGAACAGATTCGATTTTGCCGGACGCGGCAAAATGTTCCGGTTTCGGAATATCGTATGCTGGAACATCTCACCCCCGTTTCAACGTTTGAAATGAATCACATCGGCGCGAATGGGCGATTATCGCGATATCCGTTTAGTGCGATTATCGGTCAAAAAAACGGTAAAGAAATGGGTTACGCGGTTGGTATTGATCTTGCGTATCCGGCGTTTTTTCGTACCGGTTACAACGAAGCAACCAACGAATTATTTGTTGCGGTTGATTTGGCGTTGACGAAAGAATCGCCGGAAACAACGTTACGTTTTGTACAATTCGGTTTTGCGCAGGAACATGGATTTCGCGGCGCGCTGGGTGCTTATCAACATCTGTTTCCCGAATTTTTCCGCAACAGAATTAAAAGACAAGGACTTTGGATGCCGTTTGCTGCAATTAGCAAGGTTCCGCAATTTGAAGATTTCGGTTTTGCCGTCAAAGAAGGAAACGGCGAAACCGCTTGGGACGACGCTCACGATATTCTGACATTCCGTTACACCGAGCCGGTAACATGGTGGATGTCCTTACCAAATGAAACGCCGCGAACTTACGAAGCGGCGTTGGAACACGCACGAAAATTAGCAGACAACGGCAACACAACAGCGAAAGCACTTTTCGTTTCCGGAATGCGTGATACGAACGGACGTTTCGGACATCATATTCTTGATACGCCGTGGTGTAACGGCGTTGTTTGGAGTTTTAATGATTTGCCGGGAATTGCCGACGGCGGTTTTGCGGTGAAATGGAATGAGAAAATCGCCGAAGAACTTTACGGCAGCGAAGCCGCAAAGAAAGCGGTATTGGACGGTGAATATGTTGATTCTGCCGAAGGTTACGCAACGATTGTTCTGGATTTCGACCGGAATCATTTTTCGGCAGCGCGGTGTCCGCTTGTCTTTTCGCGTAACAACTACGAACCGGCAATTTTTCGGGGACTTATTGTTTACGAATATGTTCGTACTTTGTCGGAACATATTCACGCTCGTGATAAATATGTCATGGCAAACTCCACACCGGATAATTTGTGTTGGCTTGTTCCGTATCTTGATATTTCCGGTACGGAAACAAATTGGAATCCAAATGGAAAATGGTCGCCGATGTCGATGGAGGAATTGTTTTATCGCCGGGCATTGAACGGACCCAAACCGTATTGTTTTCTGATGAACACCGATTTTACAAAGTGGAGTTACGAATTGACGGAAAAATTTATGAAACGGTCGCTTGCTTTGGGGATGTTTCCGGGGTTTTTCAGTGCTGATGCTTCGACGGGACATTATTTTATTCGTCCCGAATTGTATGAACGTGATCGATCTTTGTTCAAAAAATATGTTCCGATATGTCGGAAAGTTGCGGAATCCGGTTGGCAGCCGGTTACGAAAGTTGTTTCGTCAAACGATCATATTTTTGCGGAACGATTCGGCAACGAAAATCCGATATTGACCGTGTTCAACGATTCATCCGAACCGCAAACCGTAACACTTCATTTTGATAGTGATTTACCGCAACACTGGGCAAATCTTCTTGACGGTAAAAAATACGAAACGCAAATCAATAAATTGACATTAACAGTTTTGCCGGAAGATGTTGTTGTACTAAAATCCGGTGATTAACTTTCCGGTAAAAAAAGTTTGTGGAAAATGAAATAATAGTTAATAGTGTCGCAAGCGGAATTTTTTGACCGTGTAAAAATTTCGGCAAATAACCTTATTTCCAACTTAATTTTTCCGAACAAAACAACCTCAATAGCCAATAATTCCCCACAAAACTAACCTCATTAGCTTATTTTTTTGTTCTAAGCCCGTAAGGGCGAGATGTGCATAACCGGCGGTGAAGCGCAGCGCAACCTACGGATCGGAATTCCCAACCCGATACAAAAACAAAAGGTAGGCAACCGTTCGCCGAAGGGTTTTCACCCATGATTGCGTCGGCGTC
>JAITQV010000350.1 GCA_031288765.1 Planctomycetaceae bacterium | reverse complement strand
AATTTAAAAAGATTCCTAAACGCATTGAAACGGCAATTTATCAAATGTCTGATCCGATTGCTTTGGAGTCATTGATCTCTGATGTAATTGAGAGTAAGACTTTGGACGAATTTGAGAATGCGTTGCAATAAATAAAACCCGTAACAATCAATTTGTATATTTTGAATTTTCAACTTTTAATTTCTTTTACAATGAACCGTAATATTTTTTTTACCGGAATAGTTTTGATATTTTTGATGGTATTGTGTTTTGTTGGGACGGCGCAAGCGGTTCCGGCGGAACACGAAGGTCATAATCATGAACCTGCCGTTTCTTCCGAAACCAAACAGGCGGAACACGGAAGTAAACATAAAGCCCCGAGTTTAAATCCGCTGGAAGTGGTTTCGGATACGGCAATCTGGTCACTTGTTATTTTTTTGCTTGTGTTCGGAATTCTTGGTAAATTTGCGTTCGGACCGATTGCGAAGGCACTTGACGAACGTGAAAAAGGTATTGCGGAGAAGATTGCGTCTGCTCAACGGGTTAATGAGGAGGCGCAAGAGATTTTGAAACAATACCAGCAAAAGCTGGATGATTCCAAAGCGGAAGTTCGGCAGATTCTTGATACTGCGAGAAAAGATGCTCAACAGGTTGCCGATGGGATTATCGAAAAAGCACACGAAGCCGCGGTTCAGGAACGAGACCGGACGATGCGTGAAATTGACGATGCGACGACATTTGCGTTGCAGACGATTGCGGAGCGAAGTGCGGTGCTTGCGACCAATCTTGCCGGCAAAATGATTCGTGCCGAAGTTAAGCCGGAACATCACCGCGAACTGATTCGTACAGCGCTTGAAGAATTTACCAAGAATTAAATTTTAACCGCCAACCGGCAATTACAATTACAGTAATTATAAATTACAATGGAACAGGATGCTCAATTTGCAGCGGAATTTAATGCTGATGTGGATGTTGAAAAGATAGCGGAGGTTTACGCTGAAGCGTATCTAAACGCCGTCGAAACACAACGTCATTCTATTGATGATGCGGTTGATGAGTTTGCGTCGTTGGTTGATGTTTTGAAGGCGCAGCCGAAGTTTGCGGCATTTCTTGGTTCGGCAATGATTTCAATGGAAGAAAAAATTGCCTTACTTGAAAAGGCATTTGCGAACACGGCAACTCCATCATTTTGGAATTTTCTGAAAGTTGTTGCCAAGCGGAATCGGCTTGATATTCTGACGTCTATTTTTGTGCAAACGAGAAAATTGTTGGATAAACGCCGCAAACGTATTCCTGTTATTATTACGACAGCCGCCGAAATGGATTCGCAATTACTTTCATCGTTATCGGAAAAACTATGCGGTATTATCGGCGGCGAACCGGTAATTCAGTGTGTGGTTGACCCGGAAACTCTTGGCGGTATGGTAGTTCGTGTCGGCGATACGATTTACGATGCTTCTATTTTGACGCGGTTAAAAAATGTTCGTCAACAGATGATTGAACGCAGCGCCCACGAAATCCAACGCCAACGTAATCGTTTCCGTACTTCGGATGTTGCGGAATAAATTCTCTACCGTAATCTTTGATATTTTGTGGATTTTTCCGTTCAATCTCTGATTTTTGGTCTTTTATCGGCATTATTTTTCGGAATGTCGAAAACGGGAGTTCCGGGCAGTGGTATTCCCGGCGTGTTGATGATGACGCTTGCTTTTCCCGGAATGGAAAAACTTTCCACTGGAGCGGTGGTTCCTTTGCTTGTGGTTGGTGATATGTTTGCGGTGCGGTATTACCGGCACACTGCTGATTGGCGGCGGATTCGTTTATTGTTGCCGTCGGTTTTTCTTGGTCTTTTGTTGGGAACCGTGTTTTTGTGGATGATCGACAACGCCTCGTTTAAGATTTTTCTTGGGATATTGGTTCTTGTTCTGATTGTTTTTGAAGAGATTCGCCGCCGGTTTTGTTGGAATTCGTTTCCCAAATCCCGATTGTTTGCGTGGTCGATGGGATTTCTTTCGGGATTCACCACACAAACCGGCAATGCCGCCGGACCGGTGATGAGTGTTTATCTTGCGGCGCAAAACATGGAGAAAAAAGATTTTATGGGGACATGGGCGGTATTCTTTTTTATTGTGAACATTTCGAAGTTACCGTTAATCGGCGGTCTTATACCCGGTTTCTGCACATTGACGCGGGAAACATTATTGTTTGATCTTATTATTTTACCGGCGTTATTGATTGGAGTTTTTATTGGGCGTCAGATTTTCCAATGGGTTCCGGAACGTTATTTTGTGCCTTTAATTATGGTTTTGAATCTTCTTGTTCCGATCCAAATGTTATTATTCCGCTAACGTTTGGTATAATATTTTACAGAAAATATTGGGAATTGAGACGTGCGGAACATAAAATTCGCATCTGTTCAGTGATGTGTTGAACAAAGATACTGTTAGGCAGACAACCGCTACGGCGAGGGGGCTTTCACCCAACGATTACCTACCTTATGATTGCCGAATTTTTAGGTTGTTTTTGTTTTAATTGCTGTTTGCCGACAAATTTCCCCGTCGGCTTTCGCCGACGCAACCGCTCTTTTGCCAAAAAAACAACCCCCAATGCCGTAAACATACGTATGTATGTCTTAAACATACGTATGTATGCCTTAAACATACGTATGTATGCCGTAAACATACGTATGTATGTCTTAAACATACGTATGTATGCCGTAAACATACGTATGTTTGTCATAAACATACGTATGTTTGTCTTAAACATACGTATGTATGTCATAAACATACGTATGTTTGTCTTAAACATACGTATGTTTGTCTTAAACATACGTATGTATGCCGTAAACATACGTATGTTTATTGATAACGGAGAATGGGAGCGGAGAGTGCCGCAAGCGGTTTAAATAGATTACTTTCCGAAGATACAATCTCTTTTGTTCTTTTATTTGACCGGCAAAAATTCATAACCGCCTTGATTATTATTTTTTACCATACCGATATTGGGAACCGGAAAATGCATTCCGCCAATCACAAGATTTTGTTTGACGGCGAAATCCAAAATGCGTTTTCGTGATGCGGCGGTTGCGATGGGTTCCATGTCATAACGGGAACATATCTCCGGCGCCGGAAATTGTAAAACCGCCGCATGAAGCAAATCTCCAACAATCAATAACCGGCTCTTAGAAGATTCCGCCAAAAACGCCGTATGCCCCGGTGTGTGTCCAACCGCATTAAAAGCCTTAATCTTCATCACCGCATTTTCAAAAACCTGCTCGTCAAATTCAAAGGTCTTTGAAAAATCATTCCCATAAGCCGTTTTGATTTTTTCGAGTTGGGGAGTTTTGGCTTTTGAATCTTGCGGAAGCCAGTAGTTGTATTCTAATTCGGCACTCAGAACCTCCGCATTGGGAAAACGCCGGCGATTGCCGTCCAATAAACCGCCGATATGATCGCCGTGCATGTGGGTAAGCAGAATCAGTTTGATTTTTTCCGGCTTGACACCAAGATCGGCAAGCCCTTTCACCCATTGCGAACCGCCCAGTCCGGTATCCACCAAAACAACATCGTTTCCGGCAAAAAGAACAAAAGAAGACATACTTGCCGGAGCGCCGTCTTCGGGCAAATACTTTTTAACCGCCGCCTGATCCGCCGACGCAAAGATTTCCGCATTCATATTGCGGACGGATTCGTTGATTACAACCGCCTTAAAGTCTTCCTTAACGTTTTCCTGTTGCGCTGAAACTATTGTTCCTGCAAAAATTGTTGAAGCAATGAAGATTAAGCAGAACAAAATGTTTTGAGTCATAGTTACAGTCCTTGTTATAATCCTTATTTAAAGGTTGCGGTGAAGGGAATATTGTTGAAGATTGAAGAATCCGGTTTATTTATTTTCTTCTTCCGTCAGGTTTTCCGCACATTGAACACACAATGCGGCATAAGGCAGGAAGTTTAGGCGGATTTTTGGGATACGACCGCCGCAGCTTTCGCAACTTCCGTAAGTTCCTTCTTTGATTCGCACTAAGGCTTCATCGACTTGGTCAAGGATTCCGCTTTCGTTTTGCATGAAGGAAAGGGTTTGTTCTTGTTCGAAGTTATCGGTTCCGACATCTGCCATGTGGATGGGCATTATGGAAAGGTCGCCCGATGCTTCCATTCTGTTTTTATTTAGTGCGGCGTTGGTCATGGTGGAGACATCGCCGCTGAGCCTGGCACGAAGTATCAAAAGTTTATGTTTATAGCCGTCGATTTCGGTATCGGTCAATTTTTTTTCCGATACGGCAACGGTTTTTTTGGACATCTTTTTTGTATTCATCGTCTGTTTCCTTTTCTGTTTCATAGGCAGCACGGTGTGAGTAAAATCAAAGAGTGTTTTATTCTATTCGAGGAATAAAGAAAAGGCAAGACGGTTTTTTCCCCGAACGGAGAAGAATTTCGGACAATTCTTATTACCTGTTCCGCAATATCCGTTTGTTTGGTAAGTTCCGGTTATTCGGCAAGTTCCGATACGTGATAAGTTGTGCGGCGAAGGCAATTTTGAATAGACCTTTTCGCTTACCTGCTCAAACATTGAAAACATGGAAAAAACGTCGTATTTTGTAATTATTAAGCCGATTGTTTTTTTGTGGGTTTCACGGTTAAAAAATAATTGTATCTGTTCAGTTATTTATCCGAAAATAGGGCTGAAAGCCCTTCATCAGTAGCGTAGGGCAACGCCCTACGAAGAGGAATACAAATAAATTTAAGCCCTGAAAGGGCGCAATCCCCAAAAATCCTAACATCGTATTTTTTAAATGATTACGCCCCGTTGGGTAGGGTGTTCAAAAGATCTGTTTTTTTACGCATTTTAAAACAACAACGTTGTAATTATAAATATT
>JAITQV010000321.1 GCA_031288765.1 Planctomycetaceae bacterium | reverse complement strand
GTTGCCATTTCGTCAACTCGCTGACTACAACAAACGTTGTAACTGTTTATTTTATTGTAATATTTCAGCGGAATGTTCGTAATCCATTCGTTTGTTTCAATAGGATACAAAACTAACCTGATTTTGCCGAACAAAACAACCTTAGTAGTAATATTTCCCACTCCCTAACAACCTTATTACCTTATTAAAAAATAAAATAGGGAATAAAGTAATAAGGTAGGTTGTGGTGGAATGTATATGCACTAAGGTTGTTTTGTTAGAAAATCAGGTTGAAAATAAAGTCAGATGAAACAACAACAACAACAACAACAACAACAATAACAATAATAATAATAATAATAATAATAATAACAATAACAATAATAATACGTTTTCGCAAATTCGATTGAAATATTACCGGTTTTTAATCGCTTTTTAGGAAAAAACCGGAAAATTTGCCCAAAATGGGAAACTTCAGGAAAAAATGAAAGGATTTGATTGCCTATTATTGACCGATTCGTTTCTTTTTATTATCATTATTCACATTAACTCACTAAACCTGCAAACTTTTAACACAAACGATTAACTATGTTTAACATTGTATTTTTAATGATTTTCTTTTTTTCCTCCGTTGATTCTCAAGGGGAATACGCATGGCAACCGCTTTTTGACGGCAAAACACTCACCAATTGGTCTGTTCCTGTGTTTGGCGGCGACGGCGAAGTAAAAGTTAAAGACGGACTTCTTGTCATCGGTCAAGGAGCCATGATCACCGGAATAAAATACGAAAAAGTATTTCCCCGTGTTAATTACGAAATTCGTTATGAGGCAAAACGCACAATGGGCAACGATTTTTTTGCCGCATTGACATTTCCGGTGAACGATGGTTGTTGTACGTTTATCAACGGCGGTTGGGGCGGCGGAACGGTTGGTTTGAGTTGTATTGACGGCATGGACGCTTCCGAAAATGAAACAAGTTCCTTTTTCAGTTTTAAAGACAATCAATGGTACCGTTTCCGCATTTTTGTGACCGGAACAACGATTCGTGTTTGGATTGACGAACCCGCCAAAGACGGTAAACGTAAAGAAACTTCGGTTGTTGATCTGAAAATTGGTGAAAAGAAAATTTCGTTGCGGGACGAAACTTCCCAATATCAGCCGCTTGGTTTTTGTACGTGGGTCAGCGAAGGACAACTCCGTAATATCGAATACCGCAAACTAAAACCCGAAGAAGTTAAATAAATTGTGAAAAACACAAACCTGTCAATAAATAATGTTTCGGCGAAAAACCGAAAACGTCACTGTCTATTTTATTTAACCACAGAATACACGGAACACACGGAAATTAGTAAATTGATAAGATCACAATTTTATTTTTTGAAAACACAAAATGAATACCATAACAAAATAATATTCGGTTTTTTGTTATTTTTTGTGTCCTAATTCTCTATAAATAAACTAATCTTGAAGTTGTACGTAAACATTTATTACTATTACAAATTCCGTGTATTTCGTGTATTCAGTGGTTAATAAATAGATAATTACCTGAAAACAATTGGGAAACCGGTTTTGATGTTTTATTGATTACCGATCCAGCGGACAAGTTGAGCGAAAAATTGTACATAACTTTCGCCGGCTTCAATGGAAATTCCGTTATCGAGTTTTTGCGAGATTCGTTTTTTTCCCCAGTCCACCAATCCTCCAACCCAATGCGGCGCCACATCTGTCGCCAATGCCGCAGTTCTTCCTTTTCCGTATTGACCGGCAACCAACAGCGGGAATGTTTCCGTAAGAGTCAGAAACATGGCGTTACCGTCTGGTAAAGAAACGGAAAAACGTTCTTCGACGGGTTTGTTAATGTAATTAAAAATACTGTCGTTGCCGCAATCCGCCACTTCGTCTTCCCGAACAATCCGAATATCCGCCGTAACCGCTTTGAGAAGCAAATTTGTGCCGGGTTTCGGCGTGAATTGGTTCAAACCGCCAATAAGCGGCGGCTTTTCCCAAGGCAATTCCGCAACAACAGGATGGTCATGATGTTTGAGAACCAACGCCCATTGGGAAAAATTACGGCGGTCATCATGATTGAGCATCTCCACCGGCAACACCTCCGCCAATGGCGAATCATGATATTCGCCGTGTTGACCGTGAAAACTTTCCCAACCGCCAATCATTAAAAGACCGGCTCCTTGTGTTACGGCATTGCGAAGATGTTCCAGTTGTCCGGTCTGAAACCGTGTTCGCGGATAGTCGCTGATAATATACGCATCATATTGTGTTGAAGTGAAACGCGCCGGCGGAGTTTCCGAACTGTTCACCCGTTCAAACGGAATGTGCGCATACGTCATCACTCCGCATAAATAAGATGCCGCCCGCGTCATATCGTCATCGCCTAAATAAATGTACATCAATTCCTCCGTTTGGGGTTTGAGATTTGGGATTTGAAGTTTGAGACGCAAGCGGATTTATGACCTTTTAAATAAAAACTCCGCTTGCAACACAAATCCCAAACCGCTGTTATTCATATTCTACGAAATTCTCATCGTAATTTGCGTTTGAAAAGTCTGTGAAATTTTGATTTTTCCGGTGTTTCCAGAATTTCACGGATTGAAAGGTCGTGGAAGCGGACTTCGCTGCCGTGATCCTGAACCATAATACGACCAACCGCATTTTCGCCGAATTCTGCGATTCCGTTGAACTTGCCGGCGGCAACCGCTTTTTTCCACGTTTCGGAACCAACCCAAACATCAACCGCTTTCCGACCATTAAGCCAATGTTCAATCCGGTTGCCGTTGACAACTACCCGTCCATGATTCAACTCTTCATGCGGTTTCAAAATTTTGGCGCCGTTGACCGGTAAAATATCATAAAGTGTTGCGGTATTCCTTTTTGATTTTTCACCTTCCTTTGTGTTGAAATCGTCGAGAATCTGATATTCAAGACCAAGCCAGCCGTTGCCGTCATATTTCTTAAAACGGTATTTAATACCGCTGTTTCCGCCTTTGGCAATCGTCCATGTAAAATCAAGAACAAAATTTTTATATTCCCGCTCCGTCATCACATCACCGCCCTTACCGTGCAAATGCAGCACACCGTCCTCAATATTCCAAGCATTGCCCGGTGTTTTACCGTTTGTTGTTGTCCAGCCGTCCAGCGAATCGTTTTGAACCAGCGATGTTTTCGCACCAAGTGTCGGAATCTGCGGCGAAACACAATTGTTCCGAAAAACGGAACGGTTCTTTTTTGAAAAACCCGCTTCCGATACGGAAACAAAAAATAAAAATGAAACGGTAAGCAGAAAACAAATTACAATTTGAAACTTTTTCATAAAATTCTCCGTTTGGTGTTTGGGATTTGTGATTTATAACCTTTTAGGTAAAAACTCCGCGTAATTGTCTATTTATTAACCACTGAATACACGAAATACACGGAATTTGTAAATAGTAAAGGCATACAACTTCAAGGCTGGTTTATTTATAGGGCATAGGACACAAAAATATTTTTTTGTTATTGTATTCATTTTGTATCCTTAAAAAATAAACTTATGATCTTATCAATTTATTAATGTCCGTGTGTTCCGTGTATTCTGTGGTTAATAAAAATAGACAGGTACAACTCTGTTTGCAACACAAACTACAGTTATTCATATTCTGCGAAAGATTTCCCTGTTTTAATGGTGTAAAAACCGCCCGCCGCTTCGAATTGGACACGGTCAAATTCGATTTTCCTAACGAAACACCGGACAGTTCCCAGTTGAAACATTTCGCCTTCGTAAAGCCGGAATTTTTTACCTTCTGTTCTTAAATCAATCCAGACTTGCGGTTTGCCGTTTACCTCGACCACCGCTATTACGTAACAATAGGGTGATTGGTCGAAACGGCTGGGCGGTTGAACCTCCTCCCGCGCACGCGGCTCCGGTTCCGCCCGCGCCGGAACAAAAACAGAAAATAAAGAACGCTCCGTAATCCGTTTGAGCATTGCCTTATCGTCGTCTGTAACCGCCAACTGTTGTTCGTCAATTTTGGGAAGCGTCCGGTTCGACCGCGCCTGCGGAAGAGAAAGAGCCTCAATCGTTATCGAAACATCCATCTCCCGCGAATTTTTGATCGGACGCGGCAAAACCTTACGGATAAGATGCAAATAATCCGCCTTGTCAAACCGCCGCAAAAATTCCGCAACCTTGTCCAAACTTCCCTTGCCGTGAAGTGTAAATGTATATTTGTTGTAATGAGTTTTATTCTGAGTTTTCACCACCGCAACAGAACCGGGATCAATCCGGCTTTCACGGATTCCCGTTTCAGCGGCAAGATCCATCAGGTAATTCTGATACAACGATTTGGCAAAATCGTCCTTGGACGGAAGAGAACGGGCAATAAAATGATCCAACCGGTCTTTAATCTCCGTCTTGTGTTTAACATCGTTCTCGTATTTTTCAATTTCGGTTTTGAACCGGTTGCGGTCTTTGCGAAGAGACCCTATCTCCGTTATAAAGAACCGGTAAAAAACCGGAACCATTATAATAAGGAACACAACCCCCGCCATAACAAGCAAAAAACGCTCCCGCTTCTGCGGTGTTGAAATATCAAATAAATGGTTCATAAGACAATGACTCTTTTCGTAATATTTTAGCGGAATTTTATAATTATTCAGCGGAATGTTTTTTTGTCCTAATCCCGAAGGGCGGGATGTGCATAATCGGCAGTTTGGATATTTTTGATTGCCTATCGGCAAGCGATGGCGGGTGAAAACTCTTCGGCGAAACATCGCCTGCCTTTTAATTTTTACCCGTAAACAAATTAAATCTCGATTATCTTAAAAACATTTCACTGAATGATTACAAAAAAATCAACAATAATCCCCTAAAACTTCACAAATGTAGAACTACAATTGCCAATTACAACACTACATTTACCAATTGTAGGACTACATTCGCCAATTGTAGCACTACATTTACCAATTGTAGCACTACATTTACCCAATTGTAGAACTACATCTATCAATTGTAGGACTACATTTGCCAATTGTAGGACTACATTTATCAATTGTAGGACTACATTTGCCAATTGTAGCACTACATTTATCAATTGTAGGACTACATTTGCCAATTGCAGCACTACATTTATCCGTTTTTTCCCGTCCGAATGTTCAAAAATAACACAAATTTGTCCCAAATTGCTGCAAAATAAAACAATTCGGTCAATATAAGGCAGGCAACTGCTCGCCGACGCAATCGCTTGCCGACACAATCGTTCGGCGAACAATTGCCTATTTGACTGAATAAATTCAAAATTCCACTGAAATATTTCCATAATATTTTGTGTATCTGTCTATTTTTATTAACCGCAGAATACACGGAGCACGCGGAAATTAGTAAATTGATAAAATCATAAGTTTATTTTTTGAGGATACAAAATGAATACAATAACAAAAAAACATTTTATGTCCTATTCCCTATAAATAAACGAACCTTGAAGTTGTACGTCAACATTATTACGATTACAAATTCCGTGTATTTCGTGTATTCAACGGTTAATAAATAGACAATTACTATTTTGCTCCTTTTCCGGCAATTATTTATCAAACCCTATTTATCCGGTTCGGGAGGAAGTTCCTGAGGTTGTGTTTCTTTCGTAAAAGCGTCTGCGGATTCTTTGGAAAGGAAAACCGAAAGATCATAACGAAAACCATATTGCGGATTACCGCTGCCGGTTCCTTTTTCACCGGGTTTGATTACATGTTCCGCATCGCGGAGTTGTTCCTCCATCGGCGAAACAACCGAAAAATCCTTGAGCAATGACCGTAAATTCATCGAACCGCCGTTGTTCGCGGAAAAGGTTAATTCCGTCAAAATCATTTCCTGCGCTTCCGGCATTTTCCGGCTAAGCCAATCAAGCTGCTCAAACCAATCGACATTATCGGCAAGCCACGCGTCAATGGCGTTTAACTGATTCCGCTGTTCGGTTACGGTTCCGGCTGTTTTTTTCAACGTATTGAGTTTTGCCGTCAACGTTTTGACTTCGTTGGTCAACGCGGTACGGCTGTAAAAACCAAAACCGGTCAAACAAATCAACATAAGCAACGCGGCGGCAAGTATCTTCGTAATTAACTGCCGATGCCCGACCGGTTCACGGCGTTTTTTGGGATTGCAGAAATCAATATTGCTCGATTCGTTTCGGACATTTTGCAGAATAGCGCCAATAAGTGAGGCAAAACGTTCCGGTTTTTCGGGAGGATTTTTTTGAAGAGCTCCGCCGCAACGGATTCCCTGCCAGGGATCAAACGTCTTGACCGGAATATCAAGTCCGCCGGAAACTTGTTTCGCCAAAGATTCAAAATTGGCTCCAACTCCGCATAAAACGGCTTCATCAACCGTAACACCCTGAATCTCATTGCGTACCGCAATTCGAGTCCGTTTGAGTTCCGCAATCAGCCGCGCGGCAAAATCGGACATGCTGACATCTTCAGGACAACTAATCTTCGGCGACCGCATGAAAACCGGTTCACCTTGAAAAAGTACGGTCTGCGAAGTTTCATGCGTATCCAATTCGACAACCAAAACTGCCCGATTCGGATCAAATCCGGGCGTGTGCCTCCAAAGATACGCCGTTTCACAAGGACGAAGAACAACACGCCGAAGAGTTAAATTGAGTTCCCCGCAAAATTCCTGAATTTTACGGAGTGTTCCGGTGCGGAGTGTCGAAGCAAGTAAATGTTTGGGAGAACCGCCCGAAAAAACCTCTTCAATTTCGCCTTTTTTCGAACGGCTGCGGATGGCAGGAAAAAGTGTACTCCGCGAAACATGCTCAAGCTTGTTGGTAATAAAAAAATCAAGCGGTGCCGCCGCATCATAACTGTTAAACTCCTTTGTTGCCTGAAATTTGACCAAATCAGGGAGTTCGTCCACCGGAACCGGCGGAAAAACCATCGGGCGAACCTCTACATCCGCCCGACTCAAAACAACTGCCGCCTCCGGTTTGGTAAGCCGGTACCGCTGAATAAGCTCTTTCAACTGATCCCTGGATGACAATTGCTCCGCATGGTCAAAAGTTACCGAACTGTTGTGAACAACAGCAGAAAGGAACAACAAACGATCATTCTCCCACGTAACCGCAATCTGGTTCGGCATGGCAGTAAGCCCTTTTATAATATGTCAACAATTTTGATATTTTCCGGTTTTCGTAATTTTTGAAAGATAATATATTTTTCGGTTTAACAAAAATTTTCCTTCAAATTCTACGAAAACATACTGATTATACATTTTATAACACCGCCCGAAAACCAAAAGTGTTGCCGATTTCTTTATTCGGGATTTCAGTATTGTATCAAACCAACAACCACGATACAATACAATTATTAACACTTCGCTTACACGCCGCCCCTTTGCCGCCGGAAAATGGAATTAACCTTTTAACGAAAATATAAAAGGAACCCTTAATATGCCGAACAACAGAAAATTGCCGATAGGCATACAAGATTTCGAGGATTTACGGACAAACGATTATTTATACGTGGACAAAACGGATTATGTTTACCAACTGAAAACAAGCGGGAAACCTTATTTTCTTAGCCGTCCTCGCCGATTCGGCAAGAGCCTTTTTCTTTCGACGCTCAAAGCATATTTTCTCGGCAAGAAGGAACTTTTTGACGGCTTGGCAATTGCCGAATTGGAAAAAGACTGGCTGGAATATCCTGTCTTTTATATTGATATGAATGAAGAGGGGTTTTCTAATATCGATTCACTTCATAACGCATTGGACACAAATTTGAAAAGATTGGAAGAACAATGGGGTAAAGATGAAACAGATATAACTCCCGCATCCCGCCTTTCAGGACTTATTCGCCGTGCCGGTGAAAAATCGGGTCGTAAAGT
>JAITQV010000263.1 GCA_031288765.1 Planctomycetaceae bacterium | reverse complement strand
GAAGAGGTGTTGGAACTTCGTTTTGCAACAAAGGAGCGAACCCTCCGCCTTCCCGCCGATAAAGAAAACACAACAAAAACCGCTAACGAATCGACGGAAAATGCCGGAGAATTGTTTCTTACAGTGTGCCGTTTTGATTTTTCCGCCCAAATCTCAACCGCTGACGGTAAAACTAAATCCGTAATGATCGAATTGCAAAAAGCGAAATTTTATTCGGATATTATGCGGTTCCGCCGTTATCTGGGTTTGCATTACCAAAACCCGCACAATGTTTACGGCAGTAAGAAAAACAAAAAAGCCTGCCAAATTTACGCCATTTTCCTGCTGGGTTATGACATCGGTGTTAACGATTGTCCGATTATTCAGGTTGATCAGAATATTAAAGACGGAACAACGAAAAAAAGTTTGGAGGTTACAAACGACTTTATCGAAGGCTTGCACCACCGTTCGTGGATTATCCAACTTGACCAACTGAAACGCCGTTGCCGTAACGATGTGGAAAAGTTGTTGAGTCTTTTCTATCAGGGAAATCGTACCGACAATCGTCATCTCCTGAAAGTGGACGAAAACGAATATCCCGAAACGTGCCGTCCGATAATTCGGCGTCTTCGTATGGCGTCGGGAGATGAGGATATTCAGGCGGAAATGGAAATGGAAGACGATTTCATGAAGGAGCTTCAAGAACGGGAATGGTCTATCATGGAACAAGACAAAGCACTCGAAGAAAAAGATAAAGTAATTGAACAGGACAAAAAAGCATTAAAAGAAAAAGACAAAGTAATTGAAGAAAAAGATAAAGTAATTGAAGAAAAAGGCAAAGCACTCGAAGAACAAAACAAATTAATTAAAAAATTGCAGGAGCAATTGGCAAAAAAACAACTATAAAAATCCCCGTTTATACTCGGCTGATTTTTAACATCCTAGTTGTCCTCCAAAATTCCGCCGAATATTTACAATAAAGGATCATTTCCTACCGTTCAAAGTATATACTCTACTAAATTGTAACCGCTTTTTTTATAAACACCGAAAAATAACACCAAAAATAACAATGAAAAAACTGCTGTTATTAACTATTTTTTTTGTTTTACCGGCGATTTTTCCGCAAGATGTTCCGTTTGTTGCGGCAAACGAAACGCCCCTGCTTTCCCAACAATCGCTTGAACCTTACGGCTTAAACCGCTCCTGGTTTAACCAAATAGGTATCAATTCCAACCGGAATAAAATTTTGTACGCCGTTGTCGAAGGCGGAACAATGTTTATTATCTCCGATGACGCCAAACTCCATGTGATCGACGCCGAAACCGGTAAATCACTTTGGCTGCGGACATTGGGCAACCGTGAAATGATTTTTCAGGAACCGGCAGTGAATAGCCGAATGGTTGCGGTTGTCAACGGTTTGGAACTTTTCGTTTTTGACCGGCGGAACGGAAAATTACTCCTGCAAACACCATTGCCCGGCGCATCGTCCGCCGCACCGGAAATGAGTGAAAATTATGTTTACATTCCCATGTTGGGCAGTCGGATTGTTGTGTTTCCGTTGGAAGATGTTTCCGGTCCGAAAATGGAAGAGGAAGGCGGTCCCGGTTCCGAAGCATTTACCGGTGAAGCCGAAACCGCCAACGTTGCCGAAAGAAAAGATTCCGCCGGAACCGTTCCCAATGACGGTGAAAATAACAGTGAAAATAACGGTGAAAACGAAAATGAAGACCCCATTCTTGCCGGTATTGCTAAAGGATTTGCGGAAGTAAAACAGTCCATTCTCGCCGAACCCGAACCGCCTAAAAAAGAACAGGAAATCTTTCTCCGAAAATTCACAGGTATTCCCATGCAGAATTTATCTTTTGGGAATGTTCTGGTCAAACCCTTGCTTTCAACACAAATTATCCTTTACAACCAACGGCATAAAGTTACCGCGCATCGTGAATCAATAACATGGATTACCGATCGCGGATTCCTTTTCACGGCGGGAATCAATAATTTTTCCAAAGAACTTTTTGAATTGCAATATATGGTGGATTCGTCTTCCCAGACGTATTATCTTGGGGCGGAACGGATTGCACGGAGAGAGTGGGAGAAGAATAAGGAACTTCTTGCCCGTCCGACCGCCAACCAATGTATTCCGCCGTTGTACACCGACAACGCACCGCAAGGTTCGCAAATACCAAGTCTTGTTGTTACCGGCAATAAGGAGGGCTATGTTTTTGCGGTTAAAGACCGGACGGGGGAAGTTGTGTGGCAATTTGCGGCGGACGGTTCGGTTACGGAACGAATTGCTGTTATCGGAACCGATGTTTATTGTTCGACCTCAACAGGCGGAATGCACGCCCTCGATTTAATCACCGGTAAAGAAAAATGGTTCACGCCGAATATTCGCCAATTTGTTGCCGCTTCGAAAAAGCGGATTTATTCGCTTGACCGCCAATCACGGTTGATCATTCTGGACAAAAATACGGGAACTCCGATTGATGTGTTTGACGCACAAAAATTCGACCGTTTTCTTTTTAATATTGAAACGGACAGAATTTATGTTGTGAATGATACCGGTTTGATCCAGTGTCTCCACGAACGCCAACCTCAAACTTTGGAAAATATTCTTGACAATAAACCGCTTCCATTGATTCGGCATCGTTTGAATTGCAAGCAATATGTTGATATTTTGAATGGTCAACCGGCTCCGTCTTTTTATTGGTTGGACGGCAAAGACGGTGCGGAAACAACGGAAACGGAAGAAGATACTGAAACAATAGAAAAAGAATCTATGCAGGAAAATTCCGGCGATGACGAAAATAAGAACGAAAATGATAATGAAAACGATAATTAATCGAAAGAAGAAAAGCCCATTCAAGTAAACCGTTATATTTTTAACCACGGAATACATGGAATTTATAATTTGGGAGAGAATATGGAATTTTAAAAACAGAAATAAAAAGAAATTTTTATCAATTTATTAATTTCTGTGTGTTCCGTGTATTCTGTGGTTAACAAAAATTCTCCACTATCAGCTCTCTACTAATCATGACCGTTCAAGCGGAAATTCGCAGTATTGCTTATTATCTTCCCAAAAATTATTTGGGCAATGCCGAACTTGCTCAGAGTTTTCCTAATTGGACGGAAGAAAAAATCGTTTTTAAACTCGGTATTGAACGCCGTCCGATTGCGGCGGCGGACGAAACGGCGGCGGATATGGGGGTGAAGGCGGCGGAAAATTTGTTTGAAAACGGGTGTTGCGAACCGGAAGAAATAGATTTCCTTCTTTTTTGTACTCAATCACCCGATTATTTTTTACCGACTTCCGCCTGTTTGATTCATGAGCGGCTTGGACTTCCGAAATCTTGCGGGGCATTGGATTTTAATCTCGGCTGCAGCGGTTACATTTACGGACTTTCGTTGGCAAAGGGTATTATTGAAACCGGTTCCGCTCGCAATGTTTTATTTATTACGTCGGAAACTTATTCGAAATACATCAACCGTGAAGACCGTGCAAGTCGTCCGCTTTTTGGCGACGGAGCGTCGGCAACACTGATTTCCGCTGTTCCCGTTTGTACCGAAAATACCGCCGCAACCGTTACGGAAACATTGATGGGACCTTTTGTTTTTGGTACGGACGGCAGCGGAGCCGATTTACTGATTGTTCCGGCGGGCGGACACCGAATGCCCAAAACACCGGAAACCGCAATGGAAATTCCGGACGGCAAAGGAAATATCCGTTCAAAAGAACAACTCAAAATGCACGGACCCGGAATTTTTTCATTTGCGATTGACCGTGTTCCGCCATTGGTCGAAGAACTGCTTAATAAAAGCGGAAAAACCCGTGAAGAGATTGGTTGTTACATTTTTCATCAGGCGAACAAATATATGCTTGACCGGCTTCGGGAGCTTTGCCGGCTCGAAGGATTGAATTATTTTAACAATATGATGCAGCGGGGCAATACCGTTTCCAGCAGTATTCCGATTGCGATTGTTGATGCGTGGCGGGCGGGAATATTGAAACCGAAACAACAAACAATGCTTATCGGTTTTGGAGTTGGACTTTCGTGGGGGGGGACATTGATACAATTACCGATTGATTTTGTTGTTTAATCTGAATTTGTTGTACGTTCTTTTTATTTTGCGAACAATATTTTCCATGAATATTATAGGTATTGGTACGGACATTATCGAATGTGAACGGATTGAGCGTATGGTTTTGCGTCACGGATCGCATTTTACGGATCGTGTTTTTACGGAACAGGAAATTCGGTATTGTACGGATCGCAAAAGTTCGGATCAACATTTTGCGGGTCGTTGGGCGGCGAAAGAAGCGGTACTCAAGGCGTTGGGAACCGGTTGGATTTCGGGAATTGCCTGGACGGATGTTGAGGTGATCAATGAATCCGGCGGTATGCCGCGTGTTCATCTTCACGGCGGAGCCGCACAAATCGCCGGAGAAAAACAAATTTCGGAAATTCAAATATCCATTTCCCATTGTAAATCTCATGCGGTTGCTTTTGCCGCCGCTCTTTGTGAAACGTAAATATCGTATTTAATATTATGACAGACTGGTTTTTATCTCAACTTGATAAACTATTGAACACAATATTGAATACAATATTGGAGGTGAGGAATCCTGTTTTTGTGTTGACGGTTCGGATGCGGAATTGTCGGAGAATTTTCGGCGTAACATTTACGTTTTATAGTTTGGTTCTGACCGGACTTCTTATTTTTACACTATGTTTTTCAACACCAGTTGGAAACTTTACGCAAACGGAA
>JAITQV010000251.1 GCA_031288765.1 Planctomycetaceae bacterium | reverse complement strand
TACTTGGGGAAAAGGGGCTGATTCGTTTATCGCGATGATTTACGAACGACTCCTCCTCATGTACGATCTCCTCGCCAATAATGGGTCTATTTATGTACATTGCGATTGGAGATTAAATTCATTCTTACGGTTAGTGTTGGATAATGTGTTTGGAAGTGATTGTTATCGTAATGAAATCATTTGGCAAAGAGATGCCGTTGGAAAAGGAGCCAAAAAAATATCCAAACAATGGTCGAAAGAAATAGAACAAATTCTTTATTATTCTAAAAAAAATCATGGTCATATATTTAATCAGGTTTATAAATTGAGTGATGAACTTACACATACTCAACTTAAAGAGTTTCGATATAAAGATATTGATGACCGATGTTTTAAAATAGTAACACTTGGAGATTACTCTCAACAATCTATTGCAGATTTCAAAAAACAAAATCTTATTTATACGAGTTCAAGTGGAACAGAATACAAAAAATATTATCTTGATGAATTTCAACTAGCAATTGGTTCATTATGGAATGATATCCCTAATTTATCACATGGGAAAAATCCTGAATCACTTGGTTTTCCTACACAAAAACCAGAGAAATTGCTTGAGCGTATTATCAAAGCGTCGTCGAATGAAGGTGATCTTGTTGCGGATTTCTTTTGTGGTTCAGGGACGTTGGCGGCAGTTGCAGAAAAATTGGGACGGAAATGGATTGCAACTGATTTGGGAAAATTTGCAATTCACACAACACGAAAACGGATGATTAGCATACAACGTCAACTCAACAATGAAGGGAAAAATTTTCGTGCGTTTGAAATTTTGAATCTTGGCAAGTATGAGCGGCAACATTTTATCGGTGTTAATATGAATCTTCGTGAAGAAGACCGCCAACAACAAATTAAAGCAAAAGAAGCAGAATTTGTGTCATTAATTTTGAGTGCCTACAAAGCCGAACCGGTTAAAAATTTTGTTTGTTTTCACGGTAAAAAATCAGGGCGTCTTGTTACGGTTGGTCCTGTTAATCTTCCCGTAACACGGCTTTTTGTCGAAGAATTAATTTTGGAATGCCGTAAAAAACATGTTACAAAAGTTGATCTGCTTGGTTTTGAATTTGAGATGGGATTATTTCCAAACGTTTTGGAAGAAGCCAAAAGTAAAGGAATTCATATCGCACCGAAATATATTCCTGCCGAAGTTTTCGATAAACGCGCTGTTGAAAAGAATCAGATTGTCTTTCATGATGTTGCGGCAATTGAAGTGAAAACGGAAAAAAAGAAAGAAGGAGTACGTGTTGTTTTGACGGATTTTTCCGTGTTTTATTCACAGGACTCAATTAAAAAAGCGGAAGAAATACTCAAAGACGGCAAGTCAATGATTGTGGTGGAAAGAGGTCAAGTCGTCAAGTTGAGCAAAGATAAAAACGGCAAAGCTTCCCGTGAAAAACTGACTAAACAGTGGACGGATTGGATTGATTATTGGGCAGTCGATTTTGATTTTGAAAACAAGCGGGAACTTATTCATGTCCAAAACGAAGCGACCGGCAAATATGAAGAAGAATGGACAGGTGATTTCGTTTTTGAAAATGAATGGCAGAGTTTTCGTACAAAACAAGACCGAACGCTGGAATTGAAAAGTGCATTTCATCAGTACAAAAAATCAGGTCGTAAAAAAATCGCTGTAAAAGTGGTGGATATTTTCGGTAACGATACAATGACAATAGTAGAAATTTAAATCCACAAGTCAGCGGCGAGGTTTACCTCGTGCTTGTGTGGTAATGTTTGTGTGATCGTGTTTGAATGATTTTAAGACTTCAAGTAATTTTAAGACGGAGTAACTCCCCGTTGCTAACTAAATATGTTACATCCCGATTTTCCTCTTTCACCTTTTGAAATTCTTGAACCTGAAATCCGTTGGTTTCCCGCCGATGAATCGTTGCGTGAAAACGGTATGGAAAAATTATTGCCGCCGTTTGTCGCCAGCTTGCGTAAAATAGTCAAAGAATTTCGCAACAATAATTATGCCGGAGCAAGCACAACAAGCCGGTCACTTCTAAATTGGTGGTTCAACACGCCGCATTTGATCGAAAAGTATCGCGCACCATCAGAAGAGTTTCAATATTTTTTCGCACAACGTGAAGCATTGGAAACAATCGTTTATCTTTATGAAGTTGCTGATGTTAAAGATAAATTTGATTTAATGCAGTTTGACAGTAATGAACAAATTCGTGCCGATATGTTTGATGAAACATGGCGGCGTTTTGTTGTTAAAATGGCAACCGGAAGCGGTAAAACAAAAGTGTTGAGTCTGGCGTTGGCTTGGAGTTTTTACCATAAACTTTACGAACCAAACTCAACACTTGCCCGAAACTTTCTGATTATTACACCCAATATTATTGTACTGGATAGAATTCGGCGCGATTTTGACGGGTTACGTATTTTCTTTGCGGATCCGGTAATTCCCGACAACGGCTTCAATGGTCAAAACTGGAGAAACGATTTCCAACTGACTGTACATATTCAAGACAATGTACGAGTTACGCATTCAACGGGAAATATCTTTCTGACCAATGTTCATCGCGTTTTTCTTGGTAACGAAATTATGCCGTCACCGAACGATGAAAATCTGATGGATTACTTTTTCGGCAAACGTCCCACCGGTAAAACGTTGGATTCTAAAATTGATCTCGGTACGATTATTCGCGATATTGACGAACTAATGATCCTCAATGATGAAGCGCATCATATTCACGATTCCGGTTTAGCGTGGTTTCAGTCGATTCAGGATATTCATAACCGGTTGCTTCAAAAAGATTCAACACTTTCTTTACAAATTGATACAACAGCAACGCCCAAACATAACAACGGATCAATTTTTGTACAAACTATTGCTGATTATCCGCTTGTTGAAGCAATTGCTCAAAATGTTGTCAAACATCCGGTTTTACCTGATGTCGAAAGCCGAAAAAAAATTCACGAAAGACCGAATACAAAATACACTGAAAAATATGCGGATTATATTCATCTTGGAGTGATCGAATGGAAAAAAGCATTTGCGGAACATGAAAAAATGGGAAAAAAAGCGATTCTCTTTGTGATGACCGATGACACACGAAATTGCGATGAAGTGAAAGAATACCTCGAAAATCATTATCCGGAATTGAAAGACGCGGTATTGGTCATTCATACCAAAAACAACGGCGAAATTTCCGAATCTTCTACCGGAAAAAGTTTGGAAGAACTAGAAGAATTGCGGAAACAAGCTAACGAAATTGATCATTGGGAAAACAAATATAAAGTAATTGTTTCCGTGATGATGCTCAAAGAAGGATGGGATGTTCGAAACGTTACGACAATTGTTGGACTTCGGGCTTATTCGTCGAAAAGTAATATTTTACCGGAACAAACGCTGGGACGCGGTTTGCGCAAAATGTATTCAGTTGATGTAACAGAATACGTGAGCGTTATTGGAACGGATGCGTTTATGGAATTTGTCGAAACAATTCAGGCAGAAGGTGTCGAATTAGAACGGGCAGAAATGGGAGAAAAAACAAAACCACAAACTCCGCTCATTATAGAAATCGATGAGGATAATTTCAGCAAGGATATTGACACATTGGATTTAATTATTCCGATCATGACTCCTCGTTGTTACCGTGAATATCAACGTCTTGACAATCTTGACGTAACTAAAATGGAATTTCAGGAACAGATTTATTATCCGTTTACAGAGGAAGAACAAAGAGAAATTGTCTTTAAGGATATAGTAACAAATGAAGTTGTCCATGACACTCAACTGGATACGGAAGGAATTCTGGATTTTCGTGACGCGCTGAGATTTTTTGCAGAAATCCTGATGAAAGAACTGCGTCTGGTGAGCGGTTATGATGTTCTTTATACTAAACTAAAAATATTTATACGTGAACAATTATTCGGACAAACTGTTGATCTGGAATCACCTAATACGTTACGAAATCTTTCTGAACCCGTTGTTGCTAAAACGATCATTGAAACGTTCAAAAAGCAAATTAACTCCTTAACGGTTTATGATCAGGGAAGCGCGGAAATTAGCGGAACAATTCAACTTCGGAACACCCGTCCATTTCTAGTTAAGAATCAAGAATATATTTTACCCCAAAAAAGTATTTTTCGTCGTTTGATTTGGGATTCGAATTTAGAATACCGGTTTATCCGGTCGCTTGAAAGATGGAACGATGTTGAATCTTTTGCCAAAAATTTTATTGCTGTCGGATTCAAACTAGATTATATCAATCATGACGGAGATATTGTCAATTATTATCCCGATTTTTTTGTTCGTCCCGTTTCAAAAAATAAACCACGTCTTGTTATTGTGGAAACTAAGGGACGCGAAGACCTTGATGTTCCGCTCAAAATGTCGAGACTTCGCCAGTGGTGCGAAGACATTAACCAACAACAAGATGAAATAGAATATTTGTTTGTTTATGTGGACGAGGAAAATTTTGACAAATATCAACCAACTTCATTTAACGACCTGATAAAAATGTTTCGTGAATATCAGGAATAATAAATCTAAAAAACGATTACACACTTTCGGCATATAATGTTTCGGTAAATATGAAACATATTTGTATTACTCATGATTGAAAACACAATTAATATTGTTATCACAAAAAATTCCGTTGAATATTATTCAATTCAGCATGACAGTAAGAGAACGTAGTACATTTTATGAACAATTTTTATGATGTAATAGTGATTGGTTCCGGTTTAGCCGGAATGACGGCGGCGAATATTCTTGGTCGTTCGGGACATCGTGTCTTGCTTTTGGAACAACATTTTCAGCTCGGCGGTTTGGCGGCAACATTTCGGCGGCGTGACGGAATTATTTTTGATGTTTCATTACATGGTTTTCCGGTTGGAATGATTAAAAGTTGCCGGCGTTATTGGAACACTGAAATTGCCGGTCAAATCGTTCAACTTCCTAAAATTCGTTTTGATAATCCTCAGTTTTCCCTCGAAACAACTTTTGACCGTGAAGATTTTACGCGATTACTTATTGAGAAATTTGGTATCGCGAAAGAAACGGTTGTGGGATTTTTTGACAAGGCGAGAAGTTTATCGCATTACGACGATGACCGGCAAACGGTTAAGGAACTTTTCAACGAATTTTTTCCCGGACGGTCTGATGTTGTACGTTTACTTATGGAGCCGATAACTTACGCCAATGGTTCAACACTTGACGATCCGGCGTTGACGTATGGAATTGTGTTCTCAAATTTTATGTCGAAAGGCGTGTACACATTCCGGGGCGGAACCGATGTATTGATTGACCGTATGACTGCGGAACTCAAAAAGAACGGTGTTGAGATACGGAAGAGTTCGCCGGTTCGCCGGATTCTTGTTGAAAACGGACATGTTGCCGGAGTTGTTGTACAAAAAGATGGAGACGCCGATTCTTGTATCTTCCGTTCCAAAGTTGTCCTTTCAAACACCAATTTGAAGGGAACTATTTTTGATCTTACCGGAGAAGACTATTTTTCCGATACGTTTATCGAAACGGCAAAAACTGTTCGGCTCAATAATTCCAGTACACAGGTTTATCTTGCATTGAAACGCGATTATTTGATAGACGAAAATCAATGCGGCGATCTTCTTTTTTCCTCAACGGCAACGGAATTTAGTTCCGAAAAACTATTGAACCGGCAAATAACAAGCCGGACATTTTCGTTTTATTATCCGAAAACACGCCCAGGCACGGATCGATGTTATATTGTTTCGAGTACGAACGCTAACTTCGCGGACTGGACTGGTTTTTCACAGGAGGAATATGCTAAACGAAAATCGCAACTGATTGAACAAACGCTTGATCATTTGGAAAAATATGTTCCTGATGTACGCGAACATCTTGATTGGGCGGAAGCGGCAACTCCCAATACCTTTAAACGTTACACCGGACATTGGGACGGTTCAAGTTTTGGTACAAAATATGAAGGTTTAGCGGTCAACCGCCGGTTGCCTCAGGAAATACCGGGGTTGTTTCATGCGGGAAGTGTTGGAATTATCATGTCCGGTTGGCTGGGAGCGGTTAATTATGGAGTGATTGCCGCCAACGATGTGGACGCTTTTTTGTTAAAGCGTTAACGAAACTAACGGCAATCATGAGCGGGATATTCTTGTTGCTGTTGCGAAATATATTTCTGTGCGGAAAAATCTCATAAGAAATCTCTGAATAGTTACAACATTTCTATCAAGCAATGCCGTAATTCCGAAATGGAAAATAAAATTTTATCCGGTTTGGCGGCTTGTAATTTTTCCGGTTCCGCTGTACTTGCCCATGCTGCGCTGAAAATCGGAATGGATACGCTGCGGGTTGCCTGAATATCACTGGGAGCATCACCGATATACACGGTATCCTGCGGTTGCAAATTGAGTTGTTGTAATACGTTACGCAATCCTTCCGGTTTGTTTGGTCGATATGGAGAACCTGTTTCAATTATATCGAAAATATGTTCAAGACCCAAAATTTCCAATGTAATCTGCAACGATTTCAATCCTTTTCCCGTAACAAGAGCAAGATAAATTTTTCGGGTTTTCAACTCATTAAATAATTCCCGAATTCCGTCAAACGGTTGCGGACACATTGAGCGGTGTAACAAACGATATTGTTCCAAAAAATATTTGACGCCTTCATCGGCGTGATCGGGAATCAATTTTTTCATCGTTCCTTCTTCCGAAGGTCCAAACGCCGCCAGTATTTCCTGATCGGTAACAGGACGTTTCAAAAACGGTTCGACAACACGGCGAAACGCTTCAACACAAAGCGGAAGCGTATCCGCAATCGTACCATCCATGTCAAAAATCACGCATTTTAATTGTTGCACAATAAATCACCTTATTAAAATTTGTTCCTGAAATTAAAGAAAAAAAACGGTTCACTGAAAAAAAATCAACTTTGATTTCTATCAACTCTTAATTTTTTTGAATCAATATTCGTTATTGTTTAAATAAAGTTATAAAAAATTGTTTGCTTGTATTGACATTCCATTTACCGTTGATTTTACTGTGTTGCCTTCTTACATCGAAATTCAAATAATCGTAATAGTTCAGATATAATCTTCAACCGCAACTCCGCCGAAAAATCAAAATAATCAAAAACCAGTTTATCAATCTTTTGTTGTACGGATGTTTTTAATCTATCTTGTAAATTGATGGGCGTTCCCATTTCATCGAACAACATTTTAATCTCTTTTGAACTTGCAATCGGAAAATATAACGGTAACAATTTTATATCAGCCGCTTCGGATTTTAACAAACCGCCGCCTAAATTTTTTCTACCGGAAATCTCCCGGTAAAGAAAAAATAAACCGGAATTACAAAATAACCAGATATTTAATTGTTTTTCTTCATCCGGTTCATTTAGATAAATATCAACAAAACTGTTCGATAATGCCTGCTTTGTCAATAATCCGGCAAAATGTTTGTTCCCAATACCTCGCGGCATTATAACAGCCGGATATTTTCTGGTAAATGCTTTACCGGTATTGAATTCTTCGGCTTTAATTTCATTTAACGTTTCAATATCCCTTTTGTTCTCCGTAAAAGAATGATAAATAAAATATTCGAAATCCGTATAAATATATTGATATTCCTTAAAAACCGCATTGATGATATTTTTCTTTTGTTCGAATTTTGTACAATTCTTTTTCGGAATAAATATGTTTTGTTTGACGTTAATTCCTTGCCCAACCGTATAAAAAGACTGATCAATTGTTTTTCCTTTTTCAATAACTGTTTGAAAAATAGACAACATATCCTTGTCCGTTGACATAATTGTTCCCCATTTCATTTCAGACAAAATAGTGTCATCGATCTTAAATGATTTTTTATTTGTTTTAATAATATGGGAGTTGTCCTTTTCCATTATATCGAAACAAACCTTCTTTATTTGAGATTGCTTCTTAAATTCAACAATTACCGTATTAATATTAGCGCTTGTTTTATCAAAATGCCGGAAAGAACTCTCCGTAATTTTTATGTACTGTAACGTTTTTGTCAGAAATTGTGATGCTTCTGCTCCGTAATCGGTATTAAGCCAACCATTCTGTACAATTAGTATTCCCATTCCGTTTTCGGACAACAATGTAATTGAACGCGGAAAAAAATAAATCAGCAAATCAGAACCTTGTTTAATATACTGTGCAGAATCACCAAATTCTCTTTTAACCTGTTCCTGATACTTTTTTTTCAAATCCTTCGGAACATTGGCACTACGCGATTCAACATAAGGCGGATTACCAATAATTATATCAAAATTTGTCTCTAATCCGAACATCCACACCGGATCAAAAAATAAAGCCGTTACGGTTTGGTCATAAGGACTCCATTGTAACAAAAGTTCTGCCGTTTCGTGTGAAAGATCACCGGCATCTTCCATTGCACTGCTTAAATCCTTACAAAGTGATTTATCATACTCTTGTAATTGTTGTTTTTCCAAAATATCATGTACCATAAAATGACGTTTACGTGTCTCTTGTAACATTTTTGCAGTTGATTTAATAAGAGGCAGTTCAAAACGCTGCTGCTTTTCTTTTTTCAAACCCAGCAACGTATCGGCACAAATAAATTTCGTTTCCAAATTTGGTAATGGTTCAATGCCGTAATTATCCGACTTTTTATCCGGCTGAATATCCTGAATCAATGACAAGAATAACCGTAGCACGGTAATTTGTACCGCAATCGGCTGAATATCCGCACCGTAAATAACATTTTGAAGTATTTCTAATTTTTTGTAATATTTTTCTGTTTTTGAAAGACGGGAATCGCCGTAAAGCCGGTTCATTATTGTATTCATAATGCCGCAGGGAAATGCTCCGCTGCCGCACGCCGGATCAAGAATTTTACATTTCAATAAATCATTATTTGTTTTCAAATATTCGTCCAATGATTCATTGACCATATACTCAACAATTTCACGCGGTGTATAAAAACTTCCTGTTACTTTACGGCGGCTCACTTCCGTATCCGCTTCAACACAGGACAATAAACTTTCAAAAACTTTACCAAGAAATTCCGGATCAATAATTTGTGAATATTCCGTATGATCAATTAAATCATCAAGCGAAAGTTTGTACTTATATTTCGACAAAATACGAATAATACCCTCAACTTCATATTCACCGCCGCCTAATTCTTTGAGGTTTGCCTTCTGTTTTTCTCCAAAAAAATAATATTGTTCCAAAGCATGATCATCGCCTTCAATTTCAGTAAAAAGTCCGCCGTTAAGAAATGGAATCCGACGAAATTTTTCTTTTACAATATTGATATTTCTTATTAAAGTCTGATATTCAAAATGATCACGTCCTTTCACCTGTGTATTAAGACAATGAAAAAACAAATTACGAAGTATAACGTTATAAAATTTATAACCGTCTTCTTTGAGATTTTCGTTCAACCAATGCTCATCAAACAATTCTTTGGGAATAAGATTTTTTTCCTGCAAAAAGAAACATAATATCAGACGAATAATCAGCCGTAATGTATATTCCGGTTTGGCAGCAGAAAATAAACAATCTCCGGTCTTTGCCGCCCAATAAAACCAGTTACGAATTTCAAGATAAAATTGATTGCCGACTTCTTCACGTTGCTTTTCTTCATTATAAATCTGTTGTTTGATAATCTCAAACGCTCTTTCAAGATCACTAACTTTACATTTGACTAATTCGGTTTCTTTACCGCTCTTTGAAAAAATTTGAATCGAAAAACCTTGTTCGGCAAGAAACCGATGAATCCGTTTATCAATATGGGAACGGTCGGTTATGATACTGTCCTGCCAAACAATTTTATGTTCAATATTAAGTTCATGTCCTTCTTGTTCAACACGTTTTTCAACGGAACCGCGTGTTTCACCGATTTTAAGATAACCGGCATTTTTAGAAATATCCGGCGTTTCAAATGCGTAAATTTTCATAACAATTAGAAGTTGTAATCCGTAATTTTCTAAGAATGATTATTTTCCCGCGAAGTTCCTGTTACAAGTTGCCGCAAAGTCTCAACACGGTCGGAACTTTTCGATAAACATTCTCCGATTAAAAAAGAACGGATGCCAAACCGCATTGTTGTTTCAATATCTGTGCGTGAAGAAATACCGCTCGCAGCAACAATAGTTTGATCCGAAGTAAAATAACGGACAAAATTTCGCGCACTTTCCGTATTAACATTCATTGTTGCCAAATTCCGGTTGTTGATGCCAATGAGCGGAAAATGGAACGGATCAATCTTTCGGATATCCTCTTCATCAGAAACTTCAACCAATACATCTATTTGTAACTCGGTTGCCAGATCATGTAAATCTTTGAGTTGCGGCGTGTCCAGACACCGAACAATCAACAACATACAATCCGCATATAATGCCGTTTCATAAACCTGATATTCCGAAATAATAAAATCTTTTCGTAACACAGGCAAACGGCAATTCCTTCGCGCCGTAATAAGATCGTCCAGCGAACCGGAAAAATAATGCGGTTCCGTCAACACTGAAAGACAGGCTGCTCCGCCTTTTTCATATTCCGTTGCGCAAATAATCGGATCAAGATTAGGTGCGAATAATCCTTTTGACGGACTACCGCGTTTGATTTCCGCAATCACTGCCGCCGTGTTTGACGATGATTGGATTTTATTTTGCAACGCCGCGCGAAATGACCGGAAGTCCGTACGTTCCCGATACCGAATATGTAATTCTGTTTCTGAAATTGCTTTCGATTCATAATCCTTTCGGCGGGAAACAATAATTTCATCGAGAACATTCATTTTGTATAAAAATAACTAACATATTTATTGTAATAAAATTTATTTTCTGCGTTTTTCAATATCATTACGGAGCCGCTCGATCATTTTTTTCATACCCGGTCGTCCTTCGGGAAACGGAGCGTCGAAAATCACACTTTTTGTGTTCACTTGAATCGGCGGGACTTTGAGTTCCGTTTTTTGCCGTTCCAATTCCGTTTTGAGCCGGATAATTTCCGCTGAATAAGTTGAATTATCAATAGCGTTACGGAGTTCCTGAGGATCTGTTTGTAAATCGTAAAATTCCCATTCGTCAATATCGTTATAAAAATGAATCAGTTTGAAACGTCCGTCATAAACACCTTCGTGACGTTTAACCATGTGAACGGCAGGATATTCGTAATAATGATAGTAAAAAGATTTCCGCCAATCTGTTGGAGTTTGACCTTTGAGAACCGGAACAAGCGAGCGTCCTTGTATGTCGTCGGGAATAGGAACACTCGCCATTTCGAGAAATGTTGCGGCAAAATCCACATTGGAAACAATATCGTTATTGATACTGCCCGGCTTGACAACACCATTCCAACGAACAATCAACGGCGTTTTGAAAGATTCATTGTACATAAACCGTTTGTCAAACCAGCCGTGTTCGCCAAGATAAAATCCCTGATCAGAAGCGTAAACAACTACGGTGTTTTCCGCAAGTCCGTTTTTGTCCAAAAATTCCGTTATTTGCCCGATACTGTCGTCCACCGCCGCAACACAACTCAGATAATCTTTCATGTAACATTGATATTTCCAACGTTTCAGAGCAGCCGGATCATTTTTAAACGTTTCAAATTCCGCTTTGCGTCCGTCATACATTTCATGCCATTCCGTTTTTTGTTCGTCGGTCATGGAATTCCAAACACCGGGAAATTCAAGTTTCAAATCCTGCGGTGTCATCGTTTCGGCAATCGTCATGTCCTGCTCCAACGCAGCACGACCGCGTCCGGAATACGTATCATTAAATGTTTCAGGATACGGAAATACACGGTCTTTGTATTTATTGTAATATTTCGGGTAAGCGTCCCATTCCCGATGCGGGGCTTTGTGTTGTAACATTAAAAGAAACGGCTTTGACTGATCTCGTTTTTCAAGCCATTGAAGTGAAAGTTCCGTAATAATTTCTGTTGTCCTGCCGGTATGTTTCACACGTTCACCGTTGCGAATCATCGGCGGATTGTAATAAGGACCCTGACCAATCAAAACTTCGGAATAATCAAACCCCTGAACTTCACAAGCAAGATGCCATTTTCCGACAATTGCCGTTTGATAACCGGCTTTTTGCAACATTTTCGGAAATGTCGGCTGGCTGATATTAAATTTATCTTCGTTGGTCTTAAAACCGTTTATGTGCGAATATTTGCCGGTTTGAATCACGGCGCGGCTCGGACCGCAAAGCGAATTGGTAACACAACAATTCGTAAATCTCATTCCCTGCGCGGCAAGTTTATCCATTTGCGGTGTTTCGTTCCGGTTGGAACCATAAACTCCGATTGCCTGATAAGCGTGATCATCGGTAAAAATGAATACAATATTCGGTCTTGTTTCCGTTGTTAATACGGCGGCGGGAACTGTAACCATAACGGCAATAGAAACAGCAACAATAATTGACGCCGAAAACAAAACATGTTTCATAAACAAAATACGTTTCATAAAAAACTTCCTAATTTTTTCCAGATTGCTTCTAAAAATAGAATTGTTCCAACGCTTGCCGCACCGAATGCTGCAGTGAGTACAGCACCGCCGGCAATATCCAAAGCGTTACCAATATACGGATTATAAGAGTTGGTGATTGCTTTTGCAAGGGTTTCGACAGCGGTGTTGAACATTTCGCTTACAATAACAATGGTGATACAAAAAATCAGTAATATCCATCGAACCGTGTCGAAGTTACCGAGCAGCCAAGCCGCTCCCAACACTGCAACCGCCGAAACAAAATGTATCCGGTAACTCGACTGATGATGAACCGATAAATACAAACCGCGAAAAGCGTCCGTGAATTTTTGACTCCACGTCCGTTTTTCGTGTGAAAAATGGTATTGCAAATCGGGTTTATTTATCTTCTGTTTTTTCATATTGTCCCAATTATATTGAACAATTAGGATTCTTCAAGGGTAGGAGGGAAAATAACAACACGTTTTTTTATTCGCAGCAGTTTCAATTTCAGACACTCCCTATAAATCATTACAAAATCGGAAGTTAATCGGATTGATTTATGAAACGGTTGTGTTCCCGAAGAGTTTTTCCGGTTTCGGGATGAACAATATCCGCGGCGATTTCCTGTGCAGGCTTCAATACGAAACGCCGGTGTAACATTTCGGGATGCGGTACGGTAAGTGCCGGAGTGGAAATAATTTTGTTACCGTAAAGAAGAATATCAATGTCCAATGTTCGCGGTCCCCAATGTTCCGTCCGAACTCTGCCGAACCGGATTTCAATTTCCTGAAGTTTTTCAAGCAATATCTGAGGCGGCAACATCGTAAAAACAGTACAAACAGCGTTTAGAAATTCCGGTTGATTGGGCGGACCGCCGACAGGCAATGTTTTATGAAACCGGCTAATCCGTAACGCTTTTGTTTGAGGAAGACGACCGATTTCCTGCCATGCGGATTCCAGTATTTCCTGCCGATTGCCCAGATTCGATCCCAACGCTAAAAGAACTTCCATCGTAACTGTTTATTTTATTAACCGCTGAATACACGAAACACACGGAAATTAAAATTTGTAAATTATTAGGAATTATTGGTTTATTTTTTGATGGTGTATTTTTCAAAACTTACAAATAAACTAATGAAATTGTACGTAAACATTTATAATGATTACAAATTTTGTATTTCGCTATTGTTCAAAATGTACAATGTGACTTACTAGCTATCACATGTATAAAACAACCTTTTAAAAAATTACCCAATTGTTTTCTTGCGGGGTTATTTGACGGAGTTAGAACAGTATTGGACAAGCAATGTGAATATTATTGTTGAAAAAATGGAGGGAATAACTCGCTTGTTTAAGGACTAGACAACTAACCTTACTCAAGTTTCTTTTCTGTATCAAGGGCTTTTTGAATATGTTCCGGTAACTCAATACCGTCCATTCTGCCGACTTTATAATTCCAAGTTGATTTAATTTGTTCGAGAGTCAAATTTTTTGGATCACGAAAAATACAATTGGAAATCACTGCGTCCGTCATATTCGTTTTATTAAAATCACAATAAATTATTGTTTTGGGTATTACCGGATGTGAACGAGGATTAAAATGGCAACCGGTAAGATTCATTTTTGAAAAATCAAAATGAGAAAAATCCATGCCAAAAAATATTACATTTAAAATAATACCTTGTTTGTAATTTGCTGTCGTTAAGAGTTGTTTGCAAGAAAAACTGTCCTCAAAAATATATCCACCATCTTTGCCTTTGGCACGAGATTCAGACTTGCCGGATAGGTAGGTATCGGAGATAATGGCATTGGAAAAATCGCAACCATGAACACATGAACCATATAGATCCACGCCGGTTAAATTAAATTCTTTGAAACTGACTCCTTTGAGATCCATATAAAGTCTTGCTTTTTGTATATTTTTGTTTCGATAGGAACCGGTAGAACAAAATTGTTCTTTTGAAAGATCAAAATTACTTTCATCAATAATTGCTCCAGAGAAATCACAGCCCTCAAAATCACTCCAAGGTGCTTCGACACGAATCATTTTTGTGTTTCTAAAAGAACAATTGATAAAATTTGTCTCATCCAAGTCCGCATCAGTAAGATCACTTCCGTCAAATTTGATATTTCGCAATTCACCTAACAGACGGTTAATATTACAATTTCTGAGGTCTTTGCCGGAAAGATCAAGACCATCTTGTAATTCAATTTTTTTTGATTGATTGACTTTGACAAATTTAGTAAACTCTCTTCCCGGTAAATCCGCATAACACGATATGTTTACGCAAAATACAATAAATATACCGAAAATAATAGAATTAAAATAATTTAAAATGATATTTTTTGTCATAATAATATAATGTTTTCGTTAATTGTGAAAGAAAATACCCATCACAAAAATTGGTAGATATAAAAGAAAATTGATCAATGTAGATGGCTCATACAAAAATTGATAAATTTCGTTAAGGAACATATAACTTATCTAAAGTATTCAAACTGTAAAGGAATTATTAAAAAACTTGCCCCAATACTTATTTTATAGGTTGGTTAAAAACATTTTTTATGAACGGTTACAAAAACAGATTATTGGTTCGATTTATTCATTTCGACAAGCCGTCCGATTGCCCGAAACGCTTCAATAACAAGCCAGAGCGCCAGCAAAATAATAAGAATACCAATAACCATCAGTAAATATTGACCTTTGCCGAAAAATACAAATAGAATATTGTACGACATTGCCCAAAGAGGAATGATAATCATAACAATCGCAGGAAGTAACAAATAAACCGAACGAACCTTCCGCCTCATCAGGTAAACACTGCCGACAAGAAGCGTTAAACCGGCAACAACTTGATTGCCGGCTCCGAAAACGGGCCAAAGTATAAGACCTCCGGTTCCATACGGAGCCGTTGGACTTGCCTTGCACAACGCCAGTGTAACAGCAATCGCCAAACCAACCGCTGTGGCAATATAACGGTTTTTCATCGGCTCAATACGAAGCATGCCGCCAAGTTCCTGCAAAACGTAACGCATCAAACGAAGCGCGGCATCAATTGTTGTTGCGGCAAAGCACGCAATTAAAATTGCAATAATTCCCTGACCGAACTTAATCGGAATACCAAGTAAATGAATAAAATTTGCGCCGCCTTCGATAAATGTTCCAACCTGTTCGCCAAGATTCATTGACGCCCACGAACGATCATAACGAAGATCCCACGCCTCACGTCCTTTGACTATCTCCGCCGTTTGAGAAGGTAACGTTTGAGAAGATAAATTTTCGGGAGAACCGGATTTTGGGTTTCTTAAATCGTCAACAGATTCGACCATTGCTTTTTGGCTTCCGGTGGCTTCTGCGGCGGATTGAACATTGGGGATACCGAGTCCAATGCCGGCAGTGCAACTCAAAATAACAAGCACCGCCAACGCCGCTTCCAATAACATGCCGCCGTAACCGACAAACGAAGCATCACGCATCGAAGCGACTTGTTTACTGCTTGTTCCGCTGCAAACCAAAGCATGAAAACCGCTCACCGCTCCGCAGGCAACCGTAATAAAAAGAAACGGTAAAATCGGCGGTGCACCTGACTTGGCGGCTTCCGAAATACGAAGCGGCGGAGCCGAACCGAATAAATCCGCCGATCCCGTTAATCCGGCAAAAAGAAGTCCCAATACAATCAACGCCAACGCAATATAAAGAATCAAACTGTTGACATAATCACGAGGTTGAAGCAATAACCAAACCGGTAATACCGATGCAAAATAACAATAAATAAACAACGCCCATGTCCAAAGCATTGTCGGATTGAGCGAAGCGTGAACCGATTCATAACTCGGCATGTGAAACGAAAAAACCGGATAACTCGCTGAAAAAAATACAATAATTCCCAAAATAATAATCGAAACCAAAGATGCCCAAAATAATGAAACTCCGTAACGGTAAATGACAAGCCCCAAAATTATTGCCAACGGAATCGAAAGTACCGTCGGCATGACCGATTGAGGATAATCTTTGAATGTTGACGCAATCACGTTACCGAAAACAGCCACCACAACCGCAAGAATAAATGTCAGCAAAATAAGAAACAACAACTTTGCAGACGGCGATAATACTGTTCCGGCAATATCGCCAAGCGATCGTCCCTTGCTTCGGAGTGAAAGAACAAGCGCGGTGAAATCATGAACCGCCCCAATAAAAATGCTGCCGAAAATCACCCAAAGCAACGCCGGAAGCCAACCCCAAATAACCGCAATCGTCGGACCAACAATAGGACCCGTTCCGGCAATAGCCGTAAAATGATGTCCGAAAATGACATAACGGTTTGTCGGTACAAAATCAATATTGTCCTGCAATTCCACACTCGGCGTAACTTCCTCCAAACTAATTTGAAATATCCGGCGCGCAAGAAATTTGCCGTAAGTATTGTAAGCAACAATAAAACCAAAAAACGAAAGGAACGCAATTAAAAGTGTTGACATTTTTTATTGACCTTTGATACGAATGTACGGTTAAAAAATAATTTGAGAATATTTACTAAGAGTATTTATCAAAACTCATTATAACAACAAAAACAATTATAACAGAAGACCTTCCGAAAACAACAGAGGAAGGAAGTCCGCAGATGACGCAGATTTTCAGTCCGCAGATTTTCACAGACGCTGACTATTTTTGCGTGAACGGTTACTTTACATTTATGATCGAATCCATTATTATTTCAGGTACTTATCAAATTGATACTTATCAAATCGTGTTTATTGAATGTGTTTATTGGCAATTGCCGTTATTTTCTCTGCATAATTTTATTACTTTATTACTTTACTTTTTGTTCCAATGATTCAAGACGAACTTTCAAAGGCTCTGGCAAATGTTAAAACCCCGAACGATGTCGAACAAATTCGTATCCGATATCTGGGTCGTAAGGGAATTATTACGAATCTTGCTAAGGAAACCGATTTCGGTAAACTTTCGCCGGAAGAAAAAAAGGATTTCGGTCAGAAATTAAACCGGCTCAAAAATTTTGCAACAGACCGGATTCAGGAAGCCTTAAACCGTTTAACCGCTCAAAACACCGCAACTGCAACCGTTCAGACTCATCGTTTGATTGATTTAACGGTTCCGGGTTCGGCGGGTTCACTTGGGGCGTTGCATCCGATTAGCATGGTTCAGATGGAACTCGAAGAAATTTTCGAGGGCATGGGGTTTACGGTTCTCGACAGTCCCGAAGCCGAAACCGAATTTAATAATTTCGAATCCATCAATATTCCGTCCGATCATCCGGCGCGGGACATGCAAGACACATTCTGGCTGAAAAATGATATGGTTCTCCGTACTCACACGTCCTCGAATCAGGTTCGGGCGTTGAAGCGGTTTGGTGCGCCGTTTCGCGGTATTTTTCCGGGTCGGTGCTTTCGTTACGAATCCATTGATCCAAGCCATGAGAATACCTTTTATCAATGCGAAGGTCTGATGGTTGATCGTGGTATTTCGGTTGCCAATCTGATTGGTGTTATGAAAACGCTGCTTAGTGAAATGTTTAAGCGTGAAGTCAAAGTCCGGTTGCGTCCCGGATTTTTTCCGTTTGTCGAGCCGGGGTTTGAACTCGATTTGAATTGCTTATTTTGCGGCGGAAGCGGTTGTCCGACTTGCGGCGACGGTTGGATTGAACTGATTCCTTGCGGTCTGACTCACCCGAAAGTTTTGGAATTTGGCGGAATTGATCCGAGAGAATTTAGCGGTTTTGCGTTTGGTCTTGGTCTGACGCGGCTTGCGATGATGAAGTATGGAATTCGCGACATCCGGTATTTCAATTCCGGCGACGTCCGGTTTTACGAACAATTTGCTCCCATCATTTAGTTGGCGGTAATTATTCGGCGGAATATTTTTTTTCCTAAGTCCGAAGGGCAAGATTAGTTGATAGTTAAGAGTGAATAGTAGATAGTGTCGCAAGCGGAGAATTTATTGCAAGATGTTAAATCCGCATGCGAACTATTAACTCTCCGCTATCCGTTAACCCCCTTGCGGGGTTAAGATTCAGTATTAATACTGAAAACAATTCCCTAAATAGATACAATAAAAACAAAAAATAAAATGCGAAAAAACACGAAAATTATTTTTTGGGGGAATTTTTTTGGACGTGGGGATTTTGCGGTTGACAGTTTTTTGTTTATTGGTATAATTCCACACATACTTAATTTTCCATTTTTTAAATTCAACATTTAGAAGACTAAATTACATTTTAAAAAATAAGTAGTCCGAATTTTTGTTCGGATGAAAAAAATAATCGAGTACGTCAACAATACCAAAATCGCTTCGGCGAACAGTAATTTTCTACATGACGACCGGATTTTCCGAGTAGAAAATTACCGTAGAATCGGCAGAGTTACGTGGCTCCCGTTAAGGGAGCGCCGCGTGTCGATTCTATGGGTAAATTCAGCATTATATTTTAAAACATATATGCGCCACTTTCGTCG